>JAKADW010000035.1 GCA_021820165.1 Bacillota bacterium | reverse complement strand
AACGCTTCCGCGCCGCCAACCAGTTCCGCGATTTCTCGCGTAATGGCCGCTTGACGCAACCGGTTGCGCAACAAAATCATGCGACGAATCAATTCATCGGCATTCTTGCTGGCGCTGTCCATCGCCGTCATGCGCGCACCCTGCTCCGACGCCTTGGACTCGAGGAGCGCGCCGAAAATCAACATCTCCACGTAACGCGGCAGGAGATCCTCAAACACTTCCCGCGGATCGGGCTCAAATACGTACCCGAGTTCCACCCCCGTCTTTTCCTCCGAGCCTGACGCCACATCCGGCGGCTCTACCGGGAGCAGGCGGATCGTCTTCGGTTCCTGCGACATGGCATTTTTGTACTCGGTGTAGGTCAAGTACACCGCGTCCACGTCTTGGGCGAGATAGCGGGCGACGATGATGTCCGCTATCGCCTTGCCCTGACGGTACGTGGGATCGTCGCCGAGACCCACGAATTCTTCTTGAATGGGGACATTGCGATACCGAAAAAAGTCGCGACCCTTGCGGCCCACCGCATAGACACTGGTTTGCCGCGCCTCCAGCGACCGCATATCGGCTTGCGCCCGTCGGAGCACGTTGGTGTTATAGGGGCCGGCCAATCCGCGATCGGACGTTACCACCACCATGGCCACATTCTCCTGGGGACGGGTCTCCAAGAGCGGGTGGTTACGCCCGCCCTTTTGCACCGCACGGGCAGTCACCGCCCGAATTTCCCGGAAGTACTCCCGGGAAGCGCGGGCGCGTTCTTCCGCACGGCGGAGTTTGGCTCCCGCCACCAACTTCATGGCACGGGTGATTTGCTGGGTATTCTGGACGCTTTTAATTCGCCGTCTAAGCTCCTGCAAACCGCCCGCCATTTAAAACACCGCCGTCTTCTTGAATTCCTCAATCGCTTCCGTCAGAGCCTTGGTGGTCTCGTCGGAGAGCGCCTTGTCCTTCCGGATGGTCTCGAGAAGGCTCGCGCGCTGTTCGTGAAGGAAACGAAGCAACCCACGCTCGAAGTCGCCCACATGCTCGACGGGAATATCGTCCACAAACCCCTTGGTTACGGCAAAAATCACCGCCACCTGCTCCTCAACCTTTAGCGGCTGATATTGGGGCTGCTTTAAGAGTTCTACCGTACGGGCACCGCGCGCCAAGCGCGCCTGGGTCGCCTTATCCAAGTCCGATCCAAACTGCGAAAAGGCTGCCAGCTCCCGATATTGCGCCAAGTCGAGACGCATGCCGCCAGCCACCTGCCGCATGGCCTTAATCTGCGCCGAGCCACCCACACGCGAAACGGAGAGACCGACGTTTACCGCCGGACGCACCCCAGAGAAGAAGAGATCGCTCTCTAAGAAAATCTGGCCGTCGGTGATGGAAATCACGTTGGTGGGAATATAGGCGGAAATGTCGCCTGCCAGCGTCTCAATGATGGGAAGGGCCGTGAGACTGCCGCCGCCCTTTTCATCCGATAGACGGGCTGCGCGCTCTAAGAGACGCGAGTGGAGATAGAAGACGTCACCAGGATAGGCTTCACGGCCTGGGGGACGGCGCAGCAAAAGCGACATCGCGCGATAGGCCACCGCGTGCTTGGAGAGGTCATCGTAGACGACCAACACGTCCCGCCCCTTGTCACGGAATTCCTCGCCCATAGCGCAACCGGCGTAAGGAGCCAGATACTGCAACGGTGCGGGTTCTGCCGCCGACGCCGAAACGACAATGGAATACGCCATTGCGCCGTGCTCCTCGAGTGTGCGTACGATACCGGCAATGGTCGATTCCTTTTGTCCAATGCCCACATAGATACAAATCACATTCTGATCACGCTGATTTAAAATCGTGTCGATGGCAAGCGCCGTCTTCCCCGTCTGACGGTCGCCAATAATCAGTTCGCGCTGACCCCGACCAATCGGAATCATGGCGTCAATGGCTTTTAGACCCGTTTGCAAGGGGGTGTTGACCGGCTGGCGGTCAATAATTCCCGGTGCCGGAAATTCGACTGGCCGACGGATGGAGGTCTCGATCGGACCCTTGCCGTCAATCGGCAGTCCCAAGGCGCCCACCACGCGACCGATTAACGCGTCACCGGCGGGTACCTCGACCACACGCCCGGTACGACGTACCCGATCGCCCTCTTTAATTCCGCGGTCATCCCCTAAAATCACGCAACCGACGTTGTCTTGCTCGAGGTTCAAAGCCATGCCAAAGACGCCGTTGTCGAATTCCAGCAACTCCCCGGCCATGCAATCGCTGAGACCGTAAATGCGGGAGATGCCATCACCCACCGAAAGCACCACCCCAGCCTCAGATAGCTCCGTGGTGACGCCATATTTCTCGATCTCTTCTTTTAAGATGGCACTAATTTCATCAGGTTTAATGCTCAACGACACTACCTCCCCCGTCCCCACTGCGTAGCTTGTCACCCAGGATTGCCAATCTGCGGATCAGGCTGCCATCCAGTACCCGGTCGCCCATGCGGATGACTAGCCCACCTAGGAGCGAGGGATCCTGCTTCACCGTGATCGTGACCGTCTGCCCGGTCGCGCGCCCCAAAGCCTCGGCTACCGCTTCCTGCTGCTCCCCGCTTAAGGGGCCCGCCGAAATCACGTCCGCGTGGAGAATCCCACGGCTCTCGTCCCAGAGGTTCCGGTATTCTTCGTAAATTGTGGACAGCAAATCTTCCCGCTTTTTGTCCACCACCACATCAATCAGATGGGCGGCATAAGGGTCCAGATTATCAAACAGGCGATGCACGGTCTCCTTCTTAACGGCGGGCGAAATTTCCGGTCGGCGAATAAATGAACGGAAGGCGCGGTCGCCATCCCAGACATTCACCACGCGTCCCAAATCTTCTGCCACGCGCTCTTCCTTTTGAGCCGACTGCGCGAGTTCGAATAAAGCCCGAGCGTACGGCCTGGCTATCACCACCTGCTTCATTGCAACTGCCCTGCGTCCTTCAAAATTTCATCGAGGTAGCGGCTTTGATCTTCCGCATTCAAGTTGCGCTCGATGACTTTCGATGACGCCAACAGAACCAAGTCCGCCACCTGACCACGAATGGAAGCTAAAGCCCGATCCCGTTCGTGCTCAATTTCTTCAATGGCCTGCTTCTGCCGATAGCTAGCCTCACGCTGCGCCTGCTCGATAATCTTTTTTGCCTGTTCGTCACTGTCGCGGCGTGCTTGGGCCAACATCTGCTTGGCCTCGTCCCGCGCCTGGCTCACCAAACTCTCCGCTTCGCGGCGAAGCTTTTCGGATTCCGCCTTCACGCTCTCGGAATCATGGACTTGCTTGGCGATGTTTTCCCGTCGCTGTTGCATGGCGGCCAAAATCTTCTTGTAGACCAGCGCCCGCAGCAAGAACAACAGGATCAGGAACTGCAGCACCGCGGCAATCAGATTGCCTAGAGTTAACGAAGTGCTGGACACGTTAATGCTCCTTCCTCAAAACCGTTTAGGCTAGCCAATCTTGGTGAACACGAAGAGCACGAAGGTAATAACCGGCCAGGCTTCAACCAACGCCACACCAACCAACGCCCATGTCAACAGCCGGCCAATCGCCTCTGGCTGACGGCCCACACCTTCCACCATACGGCCCATGACCAACCCGTTACCGATACCGGCACCGATAGCGCCGCCTGCTGCAGCCAATGCTCCAATGAAGAGCATAATTTCCTTCGCCGTAAACACTTGATAAACTCCTCCTCTTTCTCACACGCTAATGGTCTTTGTTTGCCTGAATGCTCATGTAGGCCACCGTCAGAATGGTGAAAATCAACGCTTGGATCATGGAAATGACCAAGCTGAACACCAGCCAGAGGGTCCCAATGAAGAAGGTGGTAAGCACCCCGCCAATGCCGTGTGGCAAATGGGTGGTCATGCGCAATACCAATTCTCCAGCGAGAATGTTGCCGAACAACCGGAATGCCAAACTGACCGGCATCACCAGCTGCTCCAACGCATTAATAATCAGACCGACAACCGGAAACGGCTTCCATACCCAGCCATAGACCCAGCCGCCAAACCCCTTATACTTGATGCCGGCCCATTGGATCAGTAAAAACATCCAAATGGCCAACCCTGCGGGAATGCTCAAAAAGGCCGTCGGCGAGTGAATCCAGCCAGTGCCGATTCCCGGCAAGGGTAAGAGTCCAATGATATTGGCCACCACTAGCATCAGAAATAGGGTGAGGGCGAGAAGCGACAGGTTCGGCGCCAGCTCCGCCGGAGCCATTTGACCCACTAAATCCTGAAATGTCTCAATGGCTGTTTCCATGAGATTCTGCGCACCCGAGGGCACGCCCGCCGTGACCCGCCGCGCAGCTGCCAACCCAAAAATGAGGACCAAGGCAATGGTAATCAGCCCCGTCCAAAAGGGTGACCATTGGAAAGCCGTCAACGAAAAGTTCATCCATTCACCCCCTTGCCCTTATGGTGAAAGGCTGCCCACACCAGGTAGACCAAGTGGGGGACAAACACGCCACCTAACGCCGCGTCCAAATTCACCGAGGTGTAACGCTTCAGCACATAAAAATAAATCCCGAGCACGACCAGCCGCGACAAGAGTCGAATATTCAAACCCGAGACGGCTGCGCGGGGATTTAAACGGGCCCACAAGGGGAGCCGAAGGCCGAGTCCTATGAGATCAATTTCCCCTGGCACGATCCCGGCTGCAAGACCCCAAGCCGTCTGAGAGCCGCTTAATGCAGCGATCACGACGAACACCACGCCAGTCGCCAAGCTAATCATCGCCGCTTGTTTCCATAGTTCCTGAAATTCTTTCACTTCGACATAACCTTCGACAAATGAAAGAGCCCCATGAACCCGGCCACAATTCCGATCAATACTCCGAAAATCGCAAGCCACGGCGTTGTGTGCAAGAGGCCGTCAAGCCAGTGGCCCAACAGAAATCCCAGAATAATGGCCAGGACCAGCTGAGCCGCCATCGCCGCTGCCATGCCGACTCCACGGAAGGTGGAACCTGTTGGTTTCCTGGGTTCTCCCACCTAAGAGTCACCTCTCTTGCGGCGGTGTCCCGCATCATCGCTTGTGACTGGGCGAACAAACCTACGCCAGACTTCGGCAAAATTCGAGACAACACGGCATCTCTCGCAGTCGGATGGGCATAAAAAACCCACCCCTCACGATGCATAAGTATAGCGATCGGGGAAATTGAAGTCAAGTGGTGGCGATTTTCAAAAGCCTTGCCGGGCGACCATGAAACCCTTACAGGGTCCCGAATTGACGGTCGCCCGCATCCCCCAACCCAGGGATGATGTAGCCATTCTCATCGAGCCGCTCATCGAGAGCCGCCGTATATACAGGAACGTCGGGATGGGTCGTTTCGACACGCTTGACCCCTTCGGGAGCCGCGATGATGCTCACCAAGCGAATGTCCCGGGCCCCCTCGGACTTTAAGTAATCCAGCGCATCCACAGCCGATCCCCCCGTGGCCAACATGGGATCCAGCAAAATAAACGGGTGACTCTGCCGCTCCATAGGGAAATTGGAATAATAGCGCACCGGCTTTAATGTGGTATGGTCCCGGTACATGCCCAAATGTGACACCACGGCTCCCGGAATGACGTCGCGAAAACCTTCCACCAAGCCGAGGCCCGCTCGAAGCACCGGGACCAAAATAGGTTCCCGCAAAAGACTTTCACCGGACGCCTCCGCCATCGGGGTTGTCACCACCACCGGCCGGGTGGCCAAGTTCTCAAGCACGGGATAGGCCATCAAGCGCGCCAATGCCGTCAAGTGTCCACGAAACGCATCCACGGAAGTCCCCTTATCGCGGATGGCTGTAATGTGCACCCGCACCAGCGGGTGATCCACCAGAATCATCGATATCCCTCAAGTTTTGAAGTTAGAGTCCGGGTTCACGCCGTTCAATGCCGTGGAGTTTTTCCACCCGCTGCATGTGCCGCCCCCCCGCGAAATCGGTCGATAAGAACACCGCCAAAATTTCCTCCGCCAAAGGCTCGGCGACAAACCGTGCCCCCATCGTCAGCACATTGGCATCATTATGTTCACGTGCTAAGCGAGCCGATACCACATCGTGACATAAAGCCGCGCGCACACCGGCCACCTTGTTGGCGGTCATGCTCATCCCTTGACCGCTGCCGCACATCAGAAGGCCCCGGTCCACATCTCCACGGGCCACCGCCTCAGCGACCTTCACCGCATAATCGGGGTAGTCAACCGAGTCCTGACTGAAAGTCCCAAAGTCCTCGACGTCCCAGCCCTGCTCGATGAGAAACGCCACCAGCGGCTCTTTCAGGGGCCACCCAGCGTGATCCGCTCCTACCGCTATCCGCATCCATCCCATCTCCTTGGCTTTAGGCGTTTTGTTGCTCGGTCGTTATGGCTCCCGATTCTTTTGGTCTAACGTTTCTTTCAACCGCGTTAAGAGGGCATGGAGGTGATCCGCCACCGCTTGATAGGTCTCTTGATCCTGTCCGATGGGATCCATAATATCCCCCGGCTCGCCGACGTAATCTCCGAGACAAAAGGTGCGCCCTTCCCAATCCGGCTTTCTTTGAATGACTTGGAGCCGCTGAGACTCGGTCATGGTCAGCACCAGGTCAGGTTCATCGGAGACCGCCTCCAAATCGCGGGACCGATGATGCCCTAAGGTTCCTCCATAGCGCCGGACGGCCGCTCGCGCCCCGGCTGCGGCCGGTTGGTCCGACCAGCTGGAGACGCCGGCTGATGCTCCGTGCCCACCCATCGCCTTCCAAATGGCCTCGGCCATAGGACTACGACAAGTATTGCCAGTACAGACGAACAATATCTCTGGTGTGTCCTTTTTCATCAATGAATTCGCTCCGCCGCCGCCTTGTCGATTCGGTTTTGGATGGCGAGTCCTAAACCACGGTCTTGATCCCACACTACCACAATCGCGCCTGGGTTGCCTGCATCTAAGGCACGGATCGCGCCAAAGAGCCGATGAGCCGCCGACACGTCATCCGATCCGAGACTCAAAAAGGGGCCCTCAAATGTCTCCTGAAATGGCTCAGGAGCGACAAGTCCCAAGGTTCCAAACCGTGCTTGCAGTTCTTCAAGAACTTGGCGGACTCGCTCTTGAGCCGTACTTTGAAGCCATACCACCGGAGCCTTGGGGGCATAATGGCGATATTTCATCCCCGGGGCCCGAGCCGGCCCCCGACCGTCGGCGATGACCACCTCGCCCACCACGTCGGCCAGCATTTCCAAAGATATGCCCCCGGGTCGAAGCAACACCACGGGATCGCGAGTGCAATCTACCACGGTCGATTCGAGGCCCACCCGCGCCGGGCCCCCGTCGATAATGTAAGGGATACGGCCTTCAAGATCCTCCTTCACCGCCTCGGCATTGGTCGGGCTCGGACGACCGCTGAGATTCGCACTGGGTGCGGCCAGGGGCCGTCCAACGCCTGCAATAAGCCTCCGGGCCACGGGGTGATCGGGAGCCCGCACCGCCACCGTATCTAGCCCCCCCCGAACCACCAAAGGAACCTCGGGCCGGGCTTGGACTACCACCGTCAAAGGTCCCGGCCAAAAAGCCTCACAGAGCCGGATGCACGATTCGGGCAAGGAGCCTTCCGCCAGCGCTGCCAACCCTTGAAGATTCTCCACGTGCAATATCAACGGATTGTCTTCGGGGCGGCCCTTCGCCTGGAAAATGCGCCCGGCCGCCTCGCCATTAAGGCCATCGGCTCCCAGTCCGTAGACCGTTTCGGTCGGAAACGCGACCAGTTGGCCCCGCTTAAGGGCCTTTACGGCCGGCTCGAGATTATCCGGGTGAAGCACCTCTGTCTTCACAGCATCCCCCTAGAATCGTATCGCTAAATAAGCCAACGCGAGTAGTGCCGTAAACCCGGCCGTTTTAAGTCCAAAGCGGGCATAGCGAGCAAAGCTCAGCTCATAGCCCCGTTCCAGCGCCATTCCTTGTGCCACCACGTTAGCGGAAGCGCCAATCACCGTAGCGTTACCGCCCACCGCCGCTCCCATCGCCACGGCCACCCATAATTCTACCCCAAATCGTGGATCTTGCACGACCATCCGAGCTAGTACCGGGATTAAGGCAGCTACCAACGGCACATTATCCAAGAGCGCGGAAAAGAGCGCCGTGCCCAGAAAGAGGATGAACGGCATCCACGGCCCCAGAGCCGGCACTAAAAGCCAGCGGGCCACATGGTGGATGAGGCCGGAGGTTTCCAATGCCCCGACCAGCACAAACACTCCCACAAAAAACCCCAAGGTCCCATAATCGACGTGCCGCCAAAAGTGCCGCCCCAAGCGCCACGAAATGACCGTCGCCAAAAGCGCCCCCGAAAGCGCGATGTAGCCCACCGGAACCCCCAACTGGCGTTGTATCACAAAGCCTGCCAACATTAATAGCAGGACGCCCAAAAGCGCCATGAGGCGCCGGGGAGCCACGTCCTCATCGCTATCGAAAGATCCCGGCGGAGGCCCTTCGGGTTTGGTCTGGGACCGAATCCCGATATAGCGCGGCAACACCAGAGCCAAGCACCCCAACAAAATCACGGCCGCCGGTCCCAACACCGCAATAAAGGACGTAAACGAAAGGTTGGCGGCCGTCCCAATTAAAATGTTGGGCGGATCACCGATAAGCGTGCCCATTCCGCCGAGATTCGAGGCCGCCACCTGAACCATCAATAGAGGAATGGGATCCACATTCATATCTTCGGCTGCTTGCATCAGAATCGGCGAGAGTAGCAAGATGGTGGTGACATTGTCCAAAAACGCCGAGATTACAGCAGTAATGAGATAGAAAATCCAAAGAAGCCGCCACGGTTTCCCGCGCGCATAGCGCCGCGCCATGCGGCCCAACAACAAAAAGAGTCCCGCGTCGCCTAAATAGGCGACAAAAATCATCATCCCCGCCAAAAGAAAAATGGTATTCCAATCAATACTGTGAAAGGCGGTCATGGGGGAGATGGTTCGGCTTATGACCAACGCCAAGGCCAGTCCTAACGCAACCCAGGCACGGTGAAACCAATCGCCCAACAACAGCACATAAAGCGCGACGATGGCCAGCAGCGCCACCCATTGCGGTCCCGACATGCTAACCCCCCATCCTTGGGGATTATACGCGTTACCCCCGCTCGATCAGACTTTTCAGGTAGGCGTTCCAGCCATCCATTCCGCCGACCAACTTGAACACCTGGGTAAACCCCTGTTCCTCCAAGACTTCAGCCGCGTATTCACTGGCGCCCTTCCCAAATTGGCAAAACACTACAATTTCCCGTTCCCGATCCCAATCCTGCGGCGAATCCTCCAGATCCAAAACGGGTACGTGAATGGCTCCGGGAATTTGACCAATTTGACCGATGCGCACATCAACCACCAATGGCGGATTGGATTCCTGGAGTCGCTGGAGCAACTCCTCCGGTTCGATATATTCGGCCATACTGTCTCCTTCCTGTCGCAATTATAGCCGGCGACCCTGGATAACGCGCGGGATTCCCGCCAAATCGGCTTGCACCTCGACGGAAGTAAAGCCCTGGGCCAGCAATTCTTTAGAAATCGCCTCCGCCTGCCCGATTCCACATTCCAAAAATATGTAACCATTCGCTTTGAGTTTAGCCCAGGCTTCCGAAATCAGCCGACGAATAAAGCGAAGTCCATCCGCGCCGCCAAAGAGGGCCGTCGCTGGCTCGTAGGCCAACTCGGGCTCTCCCTGAAACGCATCCGGCACATAGGGTAGGTTGGCCACCACCGCGTCTAAGGGTTCCAAAATGGCTTCTAATAAGTCAGAGTGATGAAACGCGACCAAAAGCCCCAGCCGCTCTCCATTGCCCTTTGCCACCCGAAGAGCCTCATCACTGATATCCACGCCCAAGACGCGCCATCTGGGCCGTACCGACTGAATGGCTAGCGCCACGGCACCCGAACCCGTACCGACATCCACTAAAAATGCCTCATCTTGGTTGAGCGTCCTGAGCACCGCATCGACTAGCCCTTCGGTCTCCGGACGGGGAATGAGAACCGCCGGCGATATGGTAAGAGAAAGCCCATAAAACTCCCGGACCCCGGTAATATAAAAGAGGGGTTCGCGTTTTGAGCGCCGATCGACCGCCTGGCGAAAGCGGTGGTCGAGCACCTGGCTCCACATCCCACCATGGATTACCCAATCGTGAAATGACCGACCACTGGCCCATTCCAGAAGAATCACGGCCTCCTGGGACGCATCTGAAATCCCCGCTTGAGATAATCGCGAGGAAGCCTCGCTGAGATGACGTTTCCAGTCCAAGATTAGGCCTCTTTCAGCCGTTCTTCCTCATCTTGTGCGATGAGGGCGTTGATGAGTTCGTCCAAGTCGCCATCCATGATGGCGTCAATACGATGCAAGGTCAAGCCGATACGGTGATCGGTGACCCGACCTTGGGGAAAATTATAAGTCCGAATACGCTCAGAACGATCGCCTGTACCCACTTGCGATCGGCGTTCGGCTTGCTCCGCATTGTGGGCCTCGGACTCATATAAATCTTTCAACCGGGCTCTCAACACCCGCATGGCCTTCTCACGGTTTTTTAACTGGGATTTTTCATCCTGACAATAGACCACAATATTGGTCGACAGGTGCGTAATGCGGACCGCCGATTCGGTCTTATTGACGTGCTGACCGCCCGCCCCGGAAGCCCGCATGGTATCGATGCGTAAGTCGTCGGGGTTAATCGTCAACTCCGTCTCCTCCGCTTCTGGCAATACGGCCACCGTCACCGTGGACGTATGAATCCGTCCTTGGGCCTCCGTCACCGGCACCCGTTGCACGCGGTGCACCCCACTTTCAAACTTCAGACGGCTGTAGGCTCCGCGTCCCTCAATCATGAAAATCACTTCTTTATACCCGCCAATATCGGTGGGGCTGGAAGACAGCACTTCCGTGCGCCACCCCTGACGTTCCGCATAGCGGGCATACAGGCGGAATAAAGACGCGGCAAACAAGGCAGCCTCCTCTCCACCGGCGCCGCCGCGAATTTCCATGATGACGTTCTTTTGGTCGTTCGGATCCGACGGGGTCAAAAGCCGCGCGAGCTGGCTTTCCAGAGATTCCAGTTCGCCCTTTAAACGGTCCACCTCGGAAAGCGCCCACTCACGGGTTTCCGGATCATCGTCACGCGCGAATTCACGGGCGGTGTCCAATTCCTCCAGCGTTGTCTGCCAGCGGTCGTAACGGGATACAATCTCTTCCCATTCGGCCAACTCCTGACCATACTTCCGGGCCAGGTCGGGATTGGACAGGACCGCCGGATTGGCCATTTCTTCCTGCAATTCTATCTGGCGCTTTTTGGCCGACTCCAGGCGGCCTATCATCGTATCGTCCATCCGTCCCACCTTACCTTATACAAGAAAAAAACAGAGCACCGGGCTCTGCTTTTTCTTCCCCTATTTCAT
>JAKADW010000034.1 GCA_021820165.1 Bacillota bacterium | reverse complement strand
ATCATCGAAGGAGGATGTCGACGTGAAGGAATTGGATGTGCGACCGATCTTAAAGGCGGGCGGAGAGCCATTTGACCAAATCATGGCCTTCGTCAATGAGTTGGCCCCGGGGGAATCTTTTCGACTTTGGGCCACATTTAAGCCAGCTCCGTTGCTGAACGTGCTGGCCCAAAAGGGCTACCAGGGCACGGCGACGGAAATGGATGACGGCAGTTGGGCTGTAGACTTCGTAACGCGGGATTAAGCCTTGATATCGTCAGATGCCCATGGCGCTATAATGGGCAGGGGAGGACGACAAATGCAGCCAGATATGGACAACCTACCGTTGATCCAATGGATACCCGAAGATCGGCGGTCTGAAAGCCTGATTGCCCGCAGATATCACGCGGGAGAAAGGATATTTGAGCAAGGGGATCCCACGCCGGGACTTTGGATTGTCTTGGAGGGACGGGTCGCAGTCGAGCGGGTGGGAGCAGACGGCACACTCACGACCACGGGGGTGTGGGTTGCTGGCGACATGGTGGGCATAGCAGGGCTCTGGGATCGGAGCGGCTATCCTGCTTCCGCACGGGCTCTTGAAAACCCGACGGTTATGGGCTGGATTGCCGGTGAAGCTGTTCTCCGATTGCATCAAGAGATTCCTCAGTTTGGGCTGGAAATCAGTCGCCTGTTGTCCGAGCGTTTGCGATTTGTTCAAGAAGCCGTCTCAAGCCGCCAGGGGCGCCCGATCATCAATCAGGTGGCTTCTGTGCTCGTAACCTTGGCTAGCCGTATGGGTCCATCGATTTCCCTCACCCATGAAGACTTGGCCCACATTATCGGGACGCATCGTGAGAGCGTGAGCCGAGCCCTACAAGAGCTTGCCCGCCATGGGGCGATCCGCTCACATCACGGCACCATCGAAATTGTTGTTTTGGACCAACTTGAAGAATGGACGTTGGCCGGCGCTGAAATGAGACATTGGTCGGCAACGTGACGTAGATCACGGACGATGTCCCGTATTCCATGCAATAATGGGTCATGGGTCGGGATCGCCTAATCCTCGAACGTGTGACAAACCGACCATGGTGGCGGAACTGTGCATCCGTGAAAGCGGCGTCATGATGAGCGGCGTACCCATTTGACCATCCGCTCTAGTCGGGGCTAGTTGTTTTTAGCGAGGTGCGATTTATGACGGAACTCCATCCGACCATCTCTTCTCTGGCACGAACCCGGATTCTCAACCAGAAGTCCTTACCAAGCACGACTTCGAGGTCTTGGCGGCTTTTCGAAAAAAATACGAGCTTTTCTCTACTTTAGCGAGGAGCAGGCTCGACAACAGGGATTGACACCACAACAACACCAGCTTTTAGGTTCTGCGCTATTTATGGTGGGTAAACTTACCGAAAGGAATTCGGTCGACCGGCGTAGAACAAGACTAGGTCCGGACACGACCCCGGCAAGGTTGCCCTTCGGCCCACTGCGTGGGACCTTGCCCGGATCGCCTCCGGACCTAAAATCCGGCTAACCGGCCGACCGAAGGACTACCATACCCCATGTCCTCTTCCGCATCTACCCCACAGATTTTTGCCACCGCGTTGGGGCTCCACGATCCCTGGCAGGTGGTCGACACGCAGTTTGATCGGGACGCCGGCCAATTAACTCTGACCGTCGATTTTGTTCGCGGGGCCCGCTTTGCGTGTCCCGACTGTGGGGCGGCGGGCTGTCCGGTGCATGACACCCAGCCGCGCCAATGGCGTCATTTGAACTTTTTCCAATACGCCTGCTACATTCAAGCCCGGCAACCCCGGGTGACCTGTGACCACTGTGGCGTGAAGGCGATCCCCGTGCCCTGGGCCCGGCCCGGTAGTGGCTTTACCCTGCTCTTTGAAGCCTTCGTGCTAACCCTGATGCAAGACATGCCGGTGCGCGCGGTGAGTGATTGGGTCGGAGAGTGGGACACGCAACTGTGGCGGGGGTTGGCGCATTATGTGACCGCGGCACGGGATCAACGATCCCTCGCGGCCGTCACCGGGTTTGGCGTCGACGAAACCGCCGCCCGCCGGGGCCACCATGATGTCACCCTCTTTGTCGATCCGGCCGAATCGGCCGTGATGTTTGCCACCCCGGGGAAAGACGCGACGACGGTGACGCGCTTTGCCGCAGACTTTCAGGCGCGTGGCGGCACGCCGGACGCCGTGACCGATGTCACCATGGATATGTCGCCTGCCTTCATCAAAGGGGTGACCTCACAGTTTCCCCATGCCGCGATCACCTTCGATAAGTTTCATGTCATGAAACTGCTGGGCGATGCGGTGGGCGCCGTCCGGCGTGCCGAGCGTAAAGAGCGGCCCGAACTCGCAGGCAGTCGGTATCTATGGCTCAAAAATCCGCAGCACTTGAAACCCACGGCGGCTGCCGCCCTCGCCACTTTGCGTCGCGCACATCTGAAAACCGGGCGGGCTTACGCCATTAAAGAGACCCTCCAAGGGTTCTGGGACCAGCCTCCGGAAGAGGCCGAAGCCTTTTTGCAGAAGTGGTACTGGTGGGCGACCCATAGTCGCCTCGACCCGATTCGTCAGGCGGCGAAGACGATTAAGGCGCACTGGGCCGGGGTCTTACAGTATGTCCAGAGTCATCGCACGAATGCGGTGTTGGAGGGGATCAATAGCCTCGTACAAGCGGCCAAATCCCGAGCCCGCGGGTACCGCAATGTCCACCATTTCATTCAGGTCATCTATCTAATGGCGGGTAAACTGACCCTCCCTCGTCTGACGTTAGGTTGAGGCCACCCATACAAAATAGCGAGGAGCCAGCTTTTACTCGCCACCCAAGGAAGGCCCGGGCGTTGCTGGACCACCGTGGGCGAGCTTTCAGATTTTCTCCACTTAAAGAATCATAGTGTGGTCGGCCTCGTTAATCGAGCCGAAGCGATGGGTCTGGTCCGACGCCAGCCATGTGATAACGACCACCGGGTAACGGAAATTTATTTGACGGCTTATGGTCATCAAGTGTTGGATTCATTAACACGGGCGCATCGCCGCGAGCTATTGGCCCGGTCACGAGAGATCCATTCGTTACTAGACGCTTTGGATGGTCGGGAAGACCTTACTGAATAGGCGAGGAGAGGATATTGTGGACTTAGTGTTTAACGTGACAGCCGATTGGTCGGGCGTTGGCAGCAAGGGCCAGGGCACCATGCATATCGGGAGGGATGTCTATGATTACAGTGCGCCGGCTAGCATGGGAGGAGAGGAAAGGGTGTAGGGGCGAGTCCGGAGGATTTCTTGGTCTCCGCCGTGACCGCTTGCTATAGTGGCACGTTGATGCGTGTGTTAACGCAGAAGAACCTGCCGGTCGACGCTCTGACAATCCAAGCGTCGGGGGTCGTGAAGAACTATCCGGAGAAGACCCGATTTGCCCGTATCACCGTATCCCCTGTGATTAAAGGGGGCATCGCATTGAAGCGAAGTGAATACCAAACGGCGGCCGAGGAAGCCCGTGAACGGTGTTTTATTGGCAAAACGGTACGCGATTATTTGCACTATGAGGTGGGCACGGTAACCATTGGCTAAGCACAAAACTTTGCACTAGAAGCTCCTGACCCAGGGTTGGGGGCTTTTTTATTGAATCGGGTGCTACCATGGATCGGTGCGCCTATTAGCCTCATTGGAGCAAAATGGGTATTGTACGCGTCTGGACAATGGGGACGGTGTGGCACAGCGGGTGCGTGCTGCGGGAAATCATTTGGTAAGGTTATGAGGTAGTGGGGGTCTTTCGTGACAATTGTCACCAAGAGGCGGCAGCAAGTCCACAACAATCATTTCAAGACATGGTGCTGACAGGGTGTTGTGAATGATACTGGGATATATGGGAGTATGGACGTGGGAGGGATCCAAGATGCAAGATATCACTATCGGACGTATTTGGGATGTAACGACACCACCGATCTTTCGCGTGCTGGTTGATCGGCTTTGGCCCCGCGGGGTCTCCAAAGCTGATGCGCCCTGGGATGAATGGGTCAAAGATGTTGCGCCAAGTACGGGGCTGCGCCAGTGGTATGGGCACGTGCCAGAACGTTTTCCGGAATTTCGGGACCGTTATTGGAAAGAACTTTCGACCGAGGTCAATCACGAGTCGCTTAACCGACTTGTCCAGCCGGCCGAGACGCAACCGCTCATGCTCTTGACAGCTACGAAGGACGTGGAGTGGAGTCATCTCCCCGTATTACGGGACTTTTTGCGAGGACTCTGGACATGACACGAGGCGCCTTAGGGGGCACCACGGATTTTCTCGCCGAGAGCTCCGATCACCGCTACGGGGAACAACTCCGCTTTATCGCTCGATTTCCCGCGTATACCACCATCGAGTACCAAGACGCGGTAACCTGGTGGTATCGCGAGGGCGAAGAACCGGCTTTTGTACGATTTACGTGGGACGGGGCCAATCAGGGACTGAAATTGCATGGGGACGTCACCATGGGTCAGTGGGTCATGCGTCGCGATGCGATTCCGCTTCCGGATAGAACTTACGTCGAAGCGCTTCCCACGGCACATCGGAGACTATTTGACCAATGTGGCGGGGTTCGCCCACCCGTTTATGCCGAACCCTTTGAAGGGGTTTCGTGGGCAATTTTGGGACAGCAGATTACGGTAGGGTTTGCCGCCCAATTGAAAGAGAGGGTGGCCGCCCGGTACGGAACGATTGTGGACCAGGAGTCCGGTCTGTTTGTGTTTCCCAGTGCCGCCACGATGAGCCGGGCCTCCATTGACGACCTCCGTGCTCTGAAACTCAGCCGACAAAAAGCGGAGACTCTGATCCGGGTGGCACAAGCGGTTGAAGAAGGAATATGGGATTGGCATCGACTCTACACGATGCCAAGTCAGGACGCGTTCGAGATGCTCGTTCAAATGAAAGGCATTGGTCCCTGGACGGCGGATTATTGCCTTCTCAGAGTATTCGGACATCCAGACATCTTACCCACGGGCGATGTGGCGCTACGCCGTGCTTGGGGACGAATAACCGGAAACCCTTTGGTGTCCGAAGCGGACTTACGACAGGCCGGGGACGTGTGGAAGGGCTGTCGGAGCGACTTTGCCTTCTGGCTCTGGCTCGACAATTTTCAGAGGAGAAGTACCCAGAAATGAGCGAGAAACTCACACAACAACGCTCGGCGAATGCGCGTGTCCACCCATTTTACACGGGATACTTCGCCGCTGTGATGGCAACGGGGATCGTGTCTACTGCACTCATCATCTACCATCATGTGTGGGCATCCGACGTCTTAATGGCTATAGGGGTAGCGCTCTATGTAACGTTATGGTTTGTCTATATCAAGCGGGTAGTGAGCGTACCGCGGCAACTGTGGCAAGACTTAACCAATCCGGCAAGCACCTTTGGATTTTTTACCATTGTGGCAGGATCCAATGTGTTGGCTGTCCGCTTCTTGTTTCAACACTGGGTATTGGCCGCGAAAATACTTGGGACTATCGACATCCTCACATGGGCCGTCCTATTTTACACTGTCATGACAGTGCTCATCACCGGGCCGGCCGTGAGAAAGGTCGACGTGAATGGCGGATGGCTTATCGCTATTGTCGCGGAAGAATCGATTGCCACGTATTTTGCCGCGATGGTGGACGTTGACCCGCCTAAGGCCACTGTTTTGTTTCTCATCGCCGCAACTTTCTGGGCGATGGGGGTTATGCTCTATGTCATCTTTATCGGCCTCGTCATGAATCGGTTGCTATTTCAGAACGTGAGCTTAGGCGATCTTCAGCCGCCCTATTGGATCAATATAGGCGCTACGGCCATTACCGTGTTGGCCAGATCCCGCTTGCTTGCCATTCATGTCCGCGCCCCCATCCTTCTCACATTGCGGCCGTTTCTCGCGGGCGTGACGCTGATGTTATGGGCCAGGGGAACCTGGTGGATTCCGCTTCTTGTGGTCCTAGGAGTTTGGAAATACGGGCACGGACACGAGCCCATTTTCTATCATCCTTCACAATGGAGTATTGTCTTCCCCCTTGGTATGTACGCCACGGCCACCACGACGATGGCCCGAATTCGCGGCTTTCGTCCGGTGCACTGGCTTGGTGAAGGCTTTCTTTGGATTGCGTTTGGAGCTTGGGTTCTTGTTAGTGCTCTCGCTCTGTTTCGGAGGAGAACCACTTAATCGAGTATCGCTGCCAGATTCAAGTCGTGCGAGAGCTAATGTGCGTGCCGTTTCCCCCGAGCGATCCGCCACGACGCTTATCCGATCCACATTCTTTACACCATAGTAGCACGCGGCTCCAGATACGATAAGACGCCATAGTCCTCCGTTGCTCTGGGTAAGCTTGCACCCATTTTGGGTGTCGGCTAAAAGGACAACCATCTGGTCAAGGTCGCTTAACGATAAGACTGCTACGAAATCTCCCGATGCGATCTCGATAAAGCGTCCGTTTTCCCGAGGTTTCGCAAGTCGGATTAGTTGATCTAGGGGAAGGCCCGACCAGGATTGGTCAGGCCGCACCCATCCTTCTAGGCAATGGAAATCTTCGATACGGTCAATACGGGCTATTCGGGTATTTCGGGGAGGTATGTCAATGGTATGCTCGACTAACCCTGTGATTTTTAACGACATCTTACACCTCTTGGGACGCTGCGTGCGCGCGCTTTTGTTTACGATTATAGAGCCACTTCTGTAGCGGGTCATAATAGCGATCTGCGACCCGCTCCTTTAAGGGAATGATGGCGTTGTCTGTAATGTGGATTCCTTGCGGGCACACCTCGGTGCAACAGCCCGTCACATTGCACATGCCCACGCCCGCGTCTCCATGTAGCAGGTCTAGTCGGTCACCAACGTCCATTGGATGCATTTCATAGGAAGCGATGAGAGTCATGAACCGCGGTCCATAATATTTGCCGAACTGCTGATGTTCCCGGAGGACGTGGCACGTGTCTTGACATAAGAAGCACTCGATACACTTATGAAACTCCTTCACCCGCTCAATGTCGTGCTGCTGCATAATAAAGGGCGCTGGATGGGCGGGTTTGAATGGGGGTATCGTTTTGGCTACCTCATAATTCCACGAGACGTCGGTCACTAAGTCCTTGATTAGGGGAAACGCCTTCATGGGCGCGACGGTGAACGGTTGACTTCCGAACTCATCTACCCGCGTCTTGCATAAGAGGCGCGGCCGCCCGTTAATTTCCGCACCACAGGAGCCGCAATGAGCGGCCTTGCAGTTCCAGCGCACCGAAAGGTCCGGAGCCTCGTTCTCTTGCACCCAGCGAATAGCGTCCAACACCACCATGCCGGGCGCGTACGGAACTTCGTATTCGTTTGCTTCCTGTAGACCTTTCGTATCACCGCGCATGATTCGGAATTTGATTTTATGCTTAGTGTTTGATGCGCTGACCGAGTTTTCGACAACGGTAGCCACGATGTAGCCTCCTTCGACTTAAAGAAAGAATTTTGCTAATGTAACCTTAGCCAAAAGAGTTTGAACGCACTGTGACCAACATCACACGGAAAGGCCGAACGTATAAGCCCCGTGACGGATCTCACAGACATCCCATGTCGCCTGGCGGTCAATGGTAGGAAAAGGGGAGAGCAGCGATGGATATATCGGAGATTCGGGACCTTATGGCCAGAAGTGCAGGGCGCAAAGAGCCCGGAGAAACGCTACGGATTCCAGAGGGACGGCACTTCCTTTGGATCGTCGAGGGAAAGGCCGTATGGCAAACGGCGGGCGGTGCCAAAAGGGAGCTCGAGGGCGGGGTAATCGCACACGACGTCATCGGCCCCGGCGTGGCGACTTTTGAGGAATCGTCTAATTACATCTGGTTCGATGGGGGCGATCCCCTCGGTTTCGATCCCGGAGCCGCCGTCTACCATAAGCTTTTGGCATCGTATAACCAAGGCGTGGGTGAGGCGCTGTTAAAGAACCTTCCCATTAAAACAAGCGACATTTGGGTCGATATCGGGACCGGAACCGCGGCTATGGTCGCGGCCTTGAGCCAGGTATGTAAGCCCAACGACCCCGTCTGGATCTTTGGTGTCGATCGAGCGGGAAGGATGATGGATGAGGCTTGGAAATCGACCGAAGACGCCGATATTCCGACATGGTTTGTTCAGCGCGACTTAGCGCAGTTAAGGTGGCCGTGTGAGATGGTCGATGGGGTGACTGCCCTTCTTCTCTTCCACTTGCTAGATGACCTCGAGGTGATTTTGAACAACGTGTTCCAGGCGTTAAAACCCGGAGGACGGCTTCTTTATGCTGTAAGTGCCGACCAGAATCCCTTTGTCAAGATGATTATGCGGCAGTTACGGGGTCCTGGAGACTTCTTTAAGCGTGGCCAAAAGCAAATTCAAAAACAAGTCCTCGGTGCAGGGTTTGTAATCGAGCAGGAGAGAACGTATGAAGACAGCATCGCCGTGGAGAATCCCCAGGCGATGTTGGATCTCATTTCATCCATTGGCGGCCCGGCGACTCGTGGACTTCGTCATGACATTGTTCCCCCAACAAGGATTCCGCGTACGTTCCAGCTCGTGTGGGCGCTCAAGCCGTCTCGGGAGGTGATAGCGCAATGACGTCGGTTCTCGACCAATTTAATCGCCCGTTGCGGGACTTGCGCATATCGCTGACAGATCGTTGCAATTTTCGTTGCGTCTATTGTATGCCGAAGGAAGTATTTGGCACACCGTCCCACTTCTTGCCACCGGAGGAATCCCTGACGGCGGAAGAAATATTGACCATTGTGCGTGCTCTTGTTCCGATCGGAGTACATAAGGTGCGCCTGACTGGGGGCGAGCCGCTCTTGCGCCGTGATATCGAGACGTTAATCAAAGGGTTGGCTCACCTTCCTGGTATCGACGACATTGCGTTGACGACCAATGGGTCCTTGCTATCAGTCGACCGGGCGCGGCGTCTTCGGGAGGCTGGGTTAAGTCGGATAACGGTTAGTTTAGATTCCCTTGACGAGACGCGCTTTGGTCGAATTAACGGCGTTGGCTTTAGTGCCGACCGAGTTCTCAGCGCCATAAAACATGCGGAACAGGCCGGGTTCCAGCCAGTCAAGGTTAACGTGGTGGTAAAGCGGGGGATGAATGATGACGACATCGTCCCATTGGCAGAGTACTTTCGTTATAGTGGGCACATTGTTCGATTCATCGAGTATATGGACGTCGGAAATTCCAACGGTTGGACTCCCGAAGAGGTCGTTCCCGCTACGGAAATTGTGGAGCGCATTGCGCGCCATTGGCCATTGCATGCTGTGGAACCGGCCTATTTCGGCGAAGTGGCTAGTCGCTACGCGTATGACGACGGTGGCGGCGAAATTGGCGTGATCGCGTCCGTAACTCAGCCGTTTTGCCGTTCTTGCACACGCGCGCGATTGACGGCCGATGGGCGTCTTTTTCTCTGCCTGTTTGCCGCTCAGGGGTTGAGTCTCCGAGATGTGTTGCGGTCAGGGGAAGAGGACGAAGCGATTCGCCAAGCGGTAGCTGGGTTTTGGCGGGGACGGTCGGATCGGTATTCGGAGTTGCGGGGGCAGCCTGCCGTCAATAAGCCTCATCTGGAAATGTTCCAGATGGGGGGATAAGATTTCTTTTCGTGACGTGGATCACGACAGAGGATGGGAAGGACAGGCAAAATTATATCGTCTTGAGAGTTATAAGAGATTCCAACTGGATCCGCGTAGCCGAAAGACGTGGTCGAAAGGAGCTGGGAGAAAGTGTCGGGTCCAGCATTACGTCAAGTTTCCTCTCACCGAGCAATTCACGAACAAGCGCGCCAAGAGGTAGAAGAAGTCCTTGCGGTATCGGAGCGTTTGCTTGGTCGCGGTGACTCAGAACGGTTTATTGAAGTAGCGGAAGTCTTTTTGGAAATTGCTGAGGCCCGCGTGCTGGTGCATGCGCACGAGGAGGAGATTGGCCTGTATCTCGAGTGGACGGAATCCCAGGCTGACGTTGTACCCTTCATCGACTCCCTCAAAAAGGAGCATGAGGAATTGCGTCGGTGCGCCGTTGAAGTGGAAGAAGCCATGGTTAAAGGCCTCCATCAGATGGCGCTACAGTTAATGAGAGCATTCCTAGCGACACTAAAATCCCATGCTGATCACGAAGAGTCGGTTCTTATCGAACTGAAGGACAAGGCGGGGAGTGTGTTGTCATGATGGCACCGTTGCGTTGGACCTTTCCCAAAAGCTACCAACAGCTAAAAATCCTGGCCGGTCGAGCGGGCGTCCATGAATTCCGTTACCGTGCCCGCATCACGTGGGACAAGATCGACCCCGTGGCTAAAGTGACTATTTTATGCGGCGGAGCGGAGTGGACTCGGCCGCTTCTGGCGGCTGATTTGGAGGTCGGGGGAGAGGAGACCACAGCATTTCTCCGCGAAACCGTGGACGCGATGGCCACGGTGGATCAGGAAACCTACAAGGAGTGGATGCACCATCGTGAAGTCTAAACGAACGGAGGTGCAAGATGGCTCAACATGACGGTGGGAAACATGCGCCCCATCCGATAACCGATCAGGACCGAGAAGACTTGCTGGCGCTTTTGAACATGCGGTTCGGGAGCATTCCTAATGAGGTCCTTCAAGGGATCGGGGCAATTGAGGACGTCAGTCAGATTGATCACCTGATTCTGGTCGCGGCCAACGCTGCCACTTGGACAGATTTTATTCGGGAAGCACGCGAGCCAGGATTTCGGATTGTTGGGCAGGGGTTTGACCCGCTGTCTGAGAACGCACCTGTCGCGGAGACAAGGAGGGATCGTCATGGCCAATAAACGCAATGCACTCTTACGGTCGGTCGACTATCTGAAGCGGGGGCAGCGCATCAATCAAGGTTGGAGCGAGGAAAATGTCCGCTCACGTGAGTGGGAAGATGTTTATCGGCAGCGTTGGCAGCACGATCGGGTGGTGCGCTCCACGCACGGGGTAAATTGCACCGGATCGTGTAGTTGGAAAATCCACGTGAAAAATGGCATCGTCACCTGGGAGACGCAGCAGACGGACTACCCCTCTTTGGGCGACAATGTGCCAGAGTACGAACCGCGAGGATGTCCGCGTGGCGCCAGTTATTCATGGTACCTTTATAGTCCGGGACGCGTAAAGCACCCCTATGTTCGGGCGGAATTGCTGTCGGCTTGGAAAGAGGTTCGATCGCGTGAAAACAATCCGTTAAAAGCTTGGCATCAGATCCAAAATGATGTCGAGGTTAGAAACGCGTATCAAAAGGCGCGCGGTAAAGGGGGATTCGTGCGGGCCGACTGGGATACGGTCAGTGAAATTATCGCGGCCGCGATGCTCGATACGGCGAAGACGTATGGGCCCGATCGCGTGGCTGGCTTTAGTCCCATTCCCGCGATGTCGCAAGTCAGTTTCGCAGCGGGTTCACGTTTTTTGTCACTGGCCGGAGCGACCATGGTGAGCTTCTACGACTGGTACGCCGACTTGCCACCCGCCTCTCCACAAATTTG
>JAKADW010000033.1 GCA_021820165.1 Bacillota bacterium | reverse complement strand
AATTGAGGCCTTAAAGCTGGGGTTTGTCGATGCGTTTCGCTATCTTGCCGACCCTTCTCGCATGCCTTGGCCGGTTGAAACTCTGTTAAAAGAGGGCTACATTCGGCAACGGGCACACCTGATTGGGGACCAGGCCCAGGTTCGCACCGCTGGGCGGCCGACGCCCGGGGGCACGGTCTATCTTTGCACGGCCGACGATCGCGGCAACATGGTGTCCTTCATACAGAGCAACTATGCCGGCTTCGGTTCGGGCTTGGTCGTGCCAGGTACGGGCATTGCGTTACAGAATCGTGGCCATCTCTTTTCTCTGGAAGAGGGCCATCCCAATCAATTAGAACCAGGTAAACGCCCGTATCACACGATTATTCCCGGGTTCGTGACCCGAAACGGGACGCCTATGGGCCCATTTGGCGTCATGGGGGGATACATGCAACCCCAAGGACACGTACAAGTGATAGCGAACGTGCTGGACCGGGCGCTAAATCCCCAAGCCGCTTTAGATGCGCCCCGTTTCTATTGGGACCAAGACAACCAGGTTAAGGTGGAGGCCCACATGCCCGAGGAAATCATTGCGGGGCTCCGACGGCGCGGTCATGCGGTGGAAGTGGTACCAGAATTTGGCCCCTTCGGACGCGGTGAGATTATTTGGCGACGGGATGACGGGGTGTTGATGGGTGCCACCGAGCCACGCGCTGATGGGCAGGTGGCCGTGTGGTAGCTATGGGGGCTAATGGGGATCGTTGATGGACTCTGACGCGTGGGCGGCTCCCCTTGTCTCGGCCACACTTTGGTTTTGCCGCTTGATTCGCTCCCGCCAGGCTAAGATGGCGCCGAGAATGACGCCCAAAAGGACGCTGGCGATAATGACTAGAGCTTCGGAGATACGGGGAAAGCGCCAAAAGAGAAAACGGATGGCCAAGGGATGGTTGTTTTCTAGCGCGAAAATGGCGACCAAAATGGCAAATACCAATCCCAAGATGAGACGTTTCACGGCTCATTGCCTCTTTTCCTCAGGGGTCTTGATCCTACGTTACCATATTTCAGAGGCTGCTCGGAAATTCCCTGAAGCCATTTTGGGAAAAATCTCCCGTTGTCTCGCGCGAGCTCACACGGTTCTAGGCTCGCCGGTCCTCGACCAGTGAGCAGATGGCACCGTAGCCTTGTAGCAGGCGGCAAAAGGAGTCGGCTTCGCGAAAATTATCAAATGGCCCAATACGCGCCGGTAAATTGTGGAGGGGCGCCGTATCATCGACGCCCTGACCGCGTAATACCGCTTCGACGGCCTCGGGGGGCTCGAAGTTTTGGGTCAGTTCCGCCTGATTTGCAAAGCCCGTAATTTCCACGAAGATCATAGAGTTCCCCTCTGATAGTCCGTTTTCTTCTAGTATGCCAAAGTTTCCCACGATCATGCGGGCGTAGCCCAAGGGGCACGGCTTCGCTATACTTAGGTGAGTCCCTTTCATGTAATATTAACCGGTGTTTACAACGTGAACGAACAGGAGAGAGCGATTGAATCAGACAGCATCGATAAGAAAATGGTGGATTCTTGCCGTGGTGACCTTGGTGGCGTTTGTCACCAATCTTGATGGAACGATTGTGGTGGTGGGCCTGCCACGCATGGTTGAAGGGCTTCACATCACCGTGACGACGGGGCTTTGGACCATGACCTCGTACATTATCACCAGCACAGTATTCTTGCTCCCTGCGGGCCGTTGGTCAGATCTGGTCGGTCGAAAGCGCATCTTCATGGTGGGGCTCATTGTCTTTACCGTGGCAACGTTTCTTTGTGGGGTGGCTCCTAACGGAGCCCTGTTGTTAGTGTTCCGATTTGTTCAAGGCACCGGGGCCGCCCTGGCTTTGGCGACCGCCACGCCCATCATTGTGAGTGCTTTTCCCCCCAGCGAGCTTGGTAGAGCGCTTGGAATCAACTCCACGTCCTGGGTCATGGGATCCATTGTCGGCCCGGTGGCCGGCGGGTTATTAGTGGGTAGCCTGGGGTGGCGCTGGGTGTTCTTTGTGTCCATTCCGTTTGCGTTGGCGGGGATTATTGGCTCGTTGTGGGTGCTGAAAGAGGCCCCGCACAAGTCGGGAGTACGAACGGACTGGTGGGGTGCTGTCACCTTTGGATTGGGCTTGGTTAGCCTTTTGTTGGCCCTCTCCTTCGGTCAGGGGTGGGGGTGGGGTTCAGGCCGAATCCTTGGACTCTTTTTGGCTACTGGGGTGCTATTTTTGGCCTTCGTCTGGGCAGAAATGCGCCAACCCGATCCCATGTTTGATTTAGGACTCCTCGGTCACCGCCACTATCGGTCCGGCCTCGGAGTGACGGTGAGCTACTCGATTGGGTTTTTCGCCACCACGTTCCTTTTGACGATCTACCTTCAGGGGGCCGTCCACCTAAGCCCGGTAGCAGCGGGGCTCATGCTGGTGCCGCTTTCTGCACCGCAGTTGGTGATGGGTCCGGTTGGGGGATCATTGGCCGACAAGTACGGACCCAGTCGGCTGGTGGTGCTAGGCGTGATTGGCATGGCGCTGGGAAGTTTTTGGTTGGGGCACCTGCCGGCGCGTTTCTCCGCTTGGTCGGTGATTTTGCCGCTCCTCTTAATCTCAACGTCCAATGGGCTCGCGTGGCCTTCGCTCACCAACGCGGTCATGTCGTCGGCTCCTCGCGAACGGACGGGATCAGCCTCCGGCATGTTCTTCACTTTCCGTAACGTGGGTATGGCACTCTCGCTCACCATTGCCTTAATGGTGGCGGAGGTAAGTCTTCCACCGAAGGTCGCCGCCGCCATTTATCTTGGGACCTCCAACATCTTGAGCCGCTCGATGCAGGGAGCCTTGGTTCATGCGACCAACATCGGGTTTTGGGTGTTCGTCGCCTTCTATGTTCTGGCCCTCTTGGTGGCCCTGCCGTTGTTGAAGCCTCACCAAGCGGCTAAAGTGTCCGAAGCGACCGCCCCCAAAGCCAGTGGAAAGGGGATGTAGGCATTGTATTTTGAGGAATTTCGGCCTGGTGACACCTATCACTTGCGCCCGGCTGTCGTGAGCGAAGCTGACATTGTGTCGTTCGCCCAGGTATTTGACCCGCAACGAATCCATGTCGATCGGGCGTTCGCTGAGGCGGGTCCATTTGGGGGCCTGATCGCCTCAGGATATCACACACTGAGCCTGGTTTGGTCCCGCTGGATTGAGGCGAACGTGATCGGAGATCAATCGATGGGTGGCCCCGGGCTGGACCACGTCCAGTGGCTGGCTCCGGTTCGTCCGGGGGATCAATTGAACACCGTGGTCACGATTACTGGAGCTCGCCGTTCCAAAAGCCGACCCCGGGGGATAGTGACCATGCATTTTGAAGTCGTAAATCAAGACGGGGCGCGAGTAATGGCCTACGATGGGGCCGCAATGGTCCAATTAAAGTCGTCGGAGGAGTTCTGACGTATATGGTTCGTTGGGCCGTCTTAGGCAGTGGTTGGGTGGTTCAGCATTCGTTTCTGCCCGCGCTTGAGCGGGCGAAGTCGGGCCGTTTGGAGATGGTGGGGAGCCGTCAAGGATCCGCCAACCGGCTAGCTCAATCGTTGGGTATTCCGAGCGGAAGCTATCAGGATGTGCTCGAAAACCCTCGCATCGATGTGGTTTATGTGGCGCTCCCCAATCATCTGCACGAAACGTGGGTCTTGAGAGCGCTTCAGGCCGGAAAGCATGCGCTGGCCGAAAAACCCTTGGGGTTGGATGTCGCTTCCGTAGACCGAATGCTTGAGGCGGCCCGGACCCAAGGTCGATTTCTCTGGGAAGCCTTTGCCTTCCCGTTCCGCCAGCAGATGGCCCAGGTCGTGAGGCTTCTCGCCGACGGCGCCATTGGCCGGGTGCGTCATCTGCAAACGGTGTTCTATTCCTCGATTGAGGATAGGGCCAATATCCGCTGGGAGAGGACGATGGGTGGCGGGGCGCTCTATGATGTAGGCTGCTATCCGGTGCACATGGCAGGCTATCTCTTCGGGGAATCGGAGAGCGCTCATGCCTTTACGGTCGTAACGCGAGGGGTTGACGTCGAGGTGAACGGCCAGGTCGCCTATCAGGATGGTCGGACCCTCCAATTCCTGGCCGGCTTGAACCGGCCCTATGAAACGTGGGGACAGGTCCTAGGCGCGACGGGGCGACTCTTGATGACCAACCCGTATCACCCCACGCCCACCGATCGCATTGTGGTGCGTACGGCTGCCGGGGAGCGGGACTATCCCGCCGCCCAGGGCGAGGTAACTTTCCAGTGCATGGTCTCGCATGTGAATGCGGCCATTTTAGGGGCAGAGGCGCCTAAGCATCTGACTTCTGAGTCGGCATTGCGAACCGCGCGCACCCTTGAGCGCTTGCGTGCTGAGACCACCGTGGTCGCTCGCATCTAACCGGTGCCATTTTAAAGGGCGTGTGGTAAAATGTGCACAGTTTTGTGCACAAAGGGGGAGCGCTCTTGCGGAAGTTTGCCTTTATTATCCACCCACTACGCTTTGATGACTTTGCCAGAAAGTATCCGGTGACCCGCTATCTGCCGCCAAAACTCGTGGAGTGGGCCTTCAAGCAGGTGGGCCCTGTGACGGCCGGCCACGTGACCGGGGTGCGTTCCGCCACAGGTGAGGAATTGGAAGGATGGCTCTTGGGACTTCCGCTCACCCCCGAGATTCTCTTGCGTTCACCGTATGAGTGGGTGCTAAAGAAGCTCGAAGCATCGGTGCAATTGGCTGAGAAATTGGGTGCTGAGATTGTGGGGCTAGGCGCTTTCACGAAGATTGCTGGAGACCGCGGCATTTCGTTGGCCCAGCGTGTGGGGGTGCCCATTACCACCGGTAATTCCTACACGACCGCGACAGCCGTTCAAGGGACAGTCCGGGCGGCAGAGCGCATGCAAATCGATTTGCGTCAAGCGCGGGCCGCGGTGATTGGCGCCACCGGATCCATCGGTCGTGCGGCGACATTTTTGCTCGCCGAACAGGTGCACCATCTAACGCTTGTGTCACGAACGGAATCGGACTTAAAGGCTCTGGCGGCGGATGTGCATGCGGTCAACCCGGCTGTGCAGATCGACTGGACTACCGAGATCCCCGAAGCTGTTCGCCCGGCCGACATTGTGATCGCAGTGTCTTCTGCAACGGGTAGCATAGTCGAGCCGGTGGACTTAAAGCCTGGTTGCGTGGTCACGGATGTGGCCCGCCCCCGAAATCTTTCGCGGGTTGTTACGGAACAGCGTGATGATGTGTTGGTGCTGGACGGTGGCGTCATACAAGTTCCGGGACCGGATGCAGACATGGGGTTCGATTTTGGTTTCCCCCCTAAAATGGTAGAGGCTTGCATGGCGGAAACCATGATTTTAGCCCTGGAAGGACGCCTCGAATGCTTTACCTTGGGCCCGACCATTGACGTCGCACGGGTTGAGGACATCCGAGCATTGGGCGAGAAGCACGGATTTTCTTTAGCAGGATTTCGTCGCTTTGAAAGAGCTATCGACGACGGGGAAATTGAACGCATTCGATTGGCAGCACGGAGCGCATCGGCCTAAGGCCAATGCGCTCGTCGGCCCCCTATCCGGCGTAGAACCAACCGGTATTCCACATATCGAGAGCCTTCGCTTGCTCGTCGCGGAAGCCGGCTTCCACGACTTCGCCGAGGAATACCGTGTGGTCGCCGCGCTTGACCGTATCAGTCACCCGGATCTCTACCCACGCAGGAAGTTCCGTTAATAGGGGAGCCCCTGTCGCCGTGCTGACCTCGAAGGGATGGCCATTTAAGGTGTCATGCTCGCGTTTCGTGGGCCGAAAGAAATCTTGCGCAATGTCCTTTTGTTCGGCCCCGAGGATATTGATCGCGTAGGTGCCGGTGGACTCAATTAACTGGTGCAGATGAGAGTCGGCCTTCACGGCGGCCATCACCAGGGGCGGTTGGAACGATGCTTGCGATACCCAATTAATGGTTCCTGCTGCCATTTCATCGCCCTGTCCGCTCGTGCCGACGTAAAGGCCGTACGTGAAAAGACGAAGGGCAGCCTTTTTGACTTGTGCGTCCATGCCGTCATCTCCTCCGTTTGGGAAATATGTCCAATATCAGCCTAATCCAATGGGGCTGCGATCACAAGGGAGCGGTCCGGGAAATGGTCCATTCCTCTCGGAAGTAGCTTTCGATGGCACATCCCTAATGTAGTCGGTCGGTCTCCCTGAGGTTCGCTCACATGGGGGCTTTTTCCGACGCCTTGTGTTCGGCGCGGCGGTCGCGCCACCAGGCAGCGGGAAGGAGGAGGGCTGGAAGACCCACCAGATATCCCATCATGATGGGAAGACCCCAGGTCTGAAAGACATGCACGACGCCGACCACCGTTCGAAATCCTTGAGCCCCAGCGAAGACCACCACGGCGACGCCGATAAGCGCTCCATGATAGCGTGTCGGCGGGACGACCCGGTATGTTTTTGCACCTACATCGTGGGCCAGGCACCAGAAGCGAATGGAGATAAAGGCCATGGCAAAGAGCCCCCAGAGGACCACCACCAGAAGACCGAGTTTGCTGATGAAAAAGCCGCTAATATTCGCGAGCCTGAGGGCGGAGACGGGCGGCCACTGCATGGTCGCCAACGCGGATGGTCCTTCGGTGCCCATGGTGACCACATAGCCAAAGGCAAAAAAGACTACGGTCGTGGCAAACAGTATGAAGAGCCAGCGGCGAGCCGCTGGGCGCCGGTCGACGCGGACGTGGCCATAGGCCTGAGCGAGGACTTCAAAGCCAATGAAGATATAGGCACTATGATAGGCGGCCAATAGCGTCGGGGTCACGGCCAGATGCCCGGTCGGGAGGATGGCCCAGCGAAAACGGAGCTGGTGAACCACCAGGGCCCCGATGGCGATCGATCCAATCAATGTGGGCACAAAGATGGCCTCGATAGTCCGTGCGAGGACGGCTGTGCCGTACCAGGCGGTGTAAAGTGACGTCGCCACGAGAACCGCTTCAATGGCCCACGCTGGGGTTCCAATTAAGAAAAAGCTACGCATCACCTGCCCGAAATTGGCGACGACCAATACGGCGAGCATGAAATGAAGGACGATGCGGAACGCGTCCAGCGGCCAACCCACCATCGGGCTCAGCAGACGGCGCAATGTATACCCGAGCGCATGATCCGGATCGATGGCGGCTACCTTGAGGAAGAGCATCAAGAGCCCCAAGAAGCCTAAGCAGATCAGGAGAAAGGCCCAACCGGCATCGGGCCCCGCGAAGTCGACCAGCTCGCGGGGGAATTGAAATATGCCTAAGCCTAAATATCCGCCGCCCACGATTAATCCTAATTGCCAGCCGTTTATATCGTCCAGTGCGATCCCCCCTAGTTCGAATCGCCCACGTTAATCAGATGAAACGTGACCGTCACCATCACCTGGGCGTGACGAAATTGCGACTCCCACACCGATGCCGATCGCCAGGATGGGCGGGATCGCCAGATGAGCGGGGCCAGCCATCCGCCCGGATCGGTTTCGAGCCGTTGTAAGCGTGTCATCACCTGAAACAGTTCGGGTGACAGTTGGGCGTCAACCCGGTGTTCAATCCAGCGAATCCGTCTGGGTGTCAACGCGGGCCCCGTCCAGGTGTCGAGCGTGCCAGTCATAGCGACGGAAGCCGCCACGACTAAGCGCCCGCGGACAAGCTTTGCTCGGATTTTGGGCGTCGCTTTGACAGTACGGAGGCCAATCCGGTTAGACCCGGCGCGAAAACTCACGTAGCCCTTGCCTGTCCGCCCTAAGAGGAACCCCATGATAATCGTGTCCCGCCGGGAGAGGGCCCAGACCGGCGTGTACCCGCGATAAAGGATCAGGCGGCCGGTGTTGAAGCCGGTGGGCGCGGTCGTCACATAGGGCATCCAGATGCTGTCCCCAGGCGTGGGGATGGCCATCTCAATATCCCATTGATGTTGCCGATAGGTGGTGGTTTCGCAACTGGTGCACCCGAATCCTCCAATCAAGTCCAACGTGGGGAGATCCTGGGTGCTGGGCGTGGCTCGCATTAAAGACTTCACCGAGGGTGTGGCTATGGCGTATGCGGTCTTGTCCATGGGCCCTAAGCGCGTGAGATACTTTTCCACCGTGCGAAGACGCGAACCGTGAAGCGTAGACGAGAGCACCACCAACTGCACCTGGCCGAGATAGAGGTCCGTTTGCATGTTGGATTGGATGCGGGTGAGGGCCATGCCGGGCGTCAACCCCTCGGCGGCTAGCGTATAGTCCAAAGTGCCAGTGCCGCCACTTTTGGCCCCACCGCCGGTCAGTGACGTGAGCCCCGCCTTGGTGGGAATTTGCACCGTCACCCGGATGCGGCCATGGGGGGCCGGAGAGAACCCGATGGCCAGCACCATGGACCGCAATTCCACCGGCCGATTGCTCCAGCATCCGGCGAGCAGCGGAACAAGAATGACGATGGTCCAGAACTTCCACCACCCCTTCTTCATGGGCTCTTGTACCGGGATTGCGCCTGGTGGAGATTGGGTGAGGGATTCACCATGTCAGGTTCGGCTTGGGTCATCACCAGCGGCCGGAGCGTCACCGGACGCCGCGGCAACCGCGGGAAAGGCAGGCGAATCCAGGAATCGCCCAGGTCTCTCATACGCAGGGGTGCGAACGGCGACAGATACGGTACGCCAAAGTTTTGCAACGAGGTGACGTGCACGATGAGCACGACGGTGAAGGCGACGATGCCATAGATGCCGAAGCCCCAAGCGGCGACAATGAGGGCCCAAAAGAGCCAACGCCAGGTGGAGGCTAACTCAAGGGCGGGCACCGTAAAGAGTCCCAGCGCTGTCAAGGTGACGATGATAATCATGAGCGCGTCGACAAGCCCCGCCTTCACGATGGCGGTGCCGACCACCACGGCGCCTACGGTGCCAATGGTCGTGGCGAGTTGCTGGGGCAGGCGGTTCGCGGCCTCACGTAGAATTTCGATGATCAGCCACATGATGATCACTTCCGCAACCGGGGGAAACGGCATGCCTTGGCGTGAGCCGTCAATGGTGAGCAGGAGCTTAATGGGTAGCAGGTCCGGATTGACCGAGGTCAGCGCGATATAAAATGGCATGAGATAGAGGCCGACGGCTAAACCGGCCAGGCGGATGATGCGCATCAAGGTGCCGTCCCAGAACGGGAATACATAGTCTTGGCTGGTTTGGTAGAAATCCATGAGGGTGTTAGGCAACACCAGCGCCGTGGGATCGTTGGCGGTTAGGATGGCGACTTTCCCTTGAGCTAAGTTGCGGGCCACCAGATCCACCCGCTCAGAAAAGCGTAGCTGGGGAAAAATGGTGAATCGACGTTCGGCCAAGTACTCGCCGATTTCATTGGCGGTTTGCACCGAGGCACGCTGGATACCGGCGACGCGGGCTTTTACGCTCGAGACGATGGCCGGGTTGGCCAGATGGGCGAGATAGGCGACAATAACGGTCGTATGGGAATCCGAGCCGATTTGATAGGCATCAAATCGCAACGAGGCCGAGGGGAGACGTCGGCGGAGTTGATTCATTTGGGTCAGCAACACTTCGGTAAAGGCTTCTTGGGGTCCTTTGATAGACGGTTCCGATTGGGCACGGCTGACGGCACGCGCCGGGAACTTCACGGTATCCAGCATGAGAACCTCGGCCACCCCGTCCACGAACAGGAGCGTCATGCCGAGGAGCATCGCCGGGAGAATGTCCGACCAACGATTAGCGGTTTTCACATGCCCCACCGCGACAAAGTGGTCTTTTAACAGGGCAAAGAGGGTCGCCGGGGTGGCCGTCGGAGGTACGGCCAGTTCCGCCAGCATGAGCGTATCCCGGTCGACCTGGGCATTGTCCACCTGGCCGTTTACAAAGGCCACCAAAGCCGGGGCGCCTTGGGGTCCCACCGTGAACTTTCGGAGAACAATATCCGGGGATTGACCCAAGGTGGGCTTCAAGCGGTCATAAACCGCCTGCAACGATCCACTCAGTTGATCGAGGTCGCCGGTTAATCGCAACTCGGACAGGAGTCCGTCCAGTGCTTGCGCTAAGTTTTGGGCCTCAGCCGTTATCTCGCTGAGGGCCTGTTCCACTCGTTGTTGCCGTGCGGGGGATCCCGCGGAGGAGTTCTTGGTCATGGGCCTACCTCCCAAGTCCAGCTTTTGCCAAAACGAGGTTCGACTATGCGTCTAGGCCGGAGTGTCTCGGTGCGCGGGACGCAGAGGACCCACACGGGATGGTTTGCGGAACGAAGTTGGTTATTCGATTTATATCAAAAGTATAGTTTGCGGTTGTAAAACAATGTGTAGGATATAGACGGGAGGGATCTTTGATGGAGGCTTTGCTACCTCGGGTGTACTTGGTTCAATCTCCCGTGTTCGAGCTGTTGGCATCCCTATTTCGGCTCCAATGTCACGAACGTCTTTCCCGGGAAGATGACGGCGTCGCGCCACTAGAGGAATTCGACTTGGGGTTATGGGTGCAACGGGTGCGCTCGGAGCTTCCGCAAGATATCCGAGAGGCATTGGAGACTTTTTTTGACTATGAGAGCTTTATGGGGCTCTCGATGGCTAAGTTCGCGTGGGAGACGAATTCTTGGTCCTCGGTCGACGGCTTCTTGAAGGTGCTCGATGAGACGCCCCCGGCTACTCTCTTTGAGCGATTCTTGAATACGGGTTATACGCCTGAAGGATCGGTAGAGACGGATGATCCTAAAAAGGTTCGGGACTATATTAACCGCACCAATCTTCCCGATATCGAGAAGTGGAAGTTCGCGTACCTATATCTCAATATGGAGAGAACCAAGGCCCGATTTATCGAGCTGTTGTCCGTTTGTGGTCGCCTCTATTTTGCCCAAAAATGGGATGATTTGCGCCAACAGCAAGCCAAAAGCATGGATGCTGTACGAAAGGGCGTCCATCGCCGCGAAGATTTGTTGGATGTGTTTCCCCATTTGGAGGGCGTACCTCTCGAAAACCCCAACGCGACCGTCGTTCTTGCTCCCTCTGTCTTTTATCACTTGGATAGCCTCTCGTCGTTTGACGACGAGCATCGCTTGTATCTTTCAATATATGGCGTACGCTATCCCGGCAGACGATCGATGCGTGGCGATGAGGTCATCGCGTTTATGAAAGCGATGGCGGATGAGACTCGCATCAAGATTATTAAAATCCTCGGGATGGGGCCGCGTTTTGGGTACGAATTGGCTCAGCAGCTTAAACTATCGAATTCAACCATTTCTCATCATCTCTCGATATTAGCGGAAGCAGGGGTGGTTAGACCCACTCGCGAAGAAAATCGGGTGTCCTATGCACTGGAGCGCCAGTGCCTCCGGGACTTGCTGGAGGCCATGGCCAAGCAATTGCTCGGGTAATTTTTTGCCCGGTTGTTTCATGAACGTGAAACTACTGGGTCGACGACGATGAAAGGACAGTGACGTTTATGACTCCCGGAGGGCTTATACGGTTCCTTC
>JAKADW010000032.1 GCA_021820165.1 Bacillota bacterium | reverse complement strand
GTTGCCCTGACCTGGCTAGAGGCGGGAGACCTATGGCTTCCGGCCTTCACGGAGCCGTCGGACTCGCTTTGATGCGTCTTGGTCGCAGGTAGTAGGGTTAAGGACGGGCGGCGGCCACGGACGGGACCATTGTGATCGACTAAAGGTGTTGACGATTTGTCTAATGAGCTCTGAGTGCCATACGTTAGCGAAGCACCATGATAAGGTACAGGGGTTGTGCAGTTTTCTTGTAACCCGGAACAACTATTAAGGGTCTGCGGAAGGAAAGTGGCCACGGCCAATTAAGGGACATCGCCCTCTCGGCCCGCTATGCGCCAGCATTCGGGATTGCGGGCTCCCAATTTATGGGACAGTCGATGCGTTTCTTCGGTCATCTGCCGGAGGATGTTTTCTACGTGATGAGGTCGGTAGCGATCTTGGGGGAGTGACACACTAATTGCTGCCACTGCCTTATGTTCGGCGGAGATAACGGGCATGGCCAGGCAATAGAGGCCCAGTGCACATTCTTCGGCGTCGAGGGCATATCCGCGGCGGCGACTGGTCTCGAGTTCACTCGCTAATGTGGCGACGCTTTGGATGGTAGAGGTGGTCAGCGCCGGGAGACTATCGGAGGGATACAAACGACCGAGTTGATGGGGAGCCAAACACGCCAAGAGTGCCTTTCCGAGTCCCGTGGCGTGGGCTGGGAGACGGCTTCCCACGGTCGAAACCAATTGGACCGGATGCCGCGAATCCGATTTTGCCACATAGACAATGTCGCTACCGTCCAATATAGCCATTTGCACGGTTTCCTGCAGGTTGTCGCTCAATTTCTCCAAATGCGGTAGGGCCATGGGCACCAGCTGCAGCTTTTGTGAGAACGCGGTGGCTAATTCCCATACCAAGGGGCCAAGACCATAGCGATTAGTGTCCGCGTCATAACGCACCAAAGCGGTTGCCGACATCGTAGTCAGTAAAGCATGAAGGCTACTTTTGGGGAGGGATAGGGCATGCTCGATGTCGGAGAATAGGAGGCCGCCCGGATTCTTCGAAAGGATTTTTAGTAGCATAGCCACACGTTCTGCGGACTTGACCATCAAATGATCTCCTATCAGGCGGATACTTTGTAAGAAAATTTAAGCAGGAATTCCTAGCGACACCGCGAATAGTATTATAGAACAGAACCATAGTTCCTGTATAGGAACTAGCAAACCCGAAATTTAGCTAAGGAGAAGGCGACGTCGATGCATGCTCTATGGTGGACAGGGGTTCGGGAGATGGAATGGGGACAGGCCAGTGAGCCCGAGCCATCAGATGGAGAGGTTCTGGTGCGCAGCGCGGCCGCCGGCATCTGTGGCTCGGAAGTGAGTGCCTATTTAGGCCACAACGAGTTGAGAACCCCTCCTCTCATTATGGGGCACGAGTTTACCGCCAGACTCCAACAGGACATTCCCGAACGGGGTCTCTCGGAAGGCGACCTGATTACGACGAATCCTCTGGTGACCTGTGGGAAGTGTCTCGATTGCCAAGCCGGAGAGCGGCAGTATTGCCATGTGCGCAAGATCATCGGGGTAGATTTCCCGGGAGCCTTTGGATCGGTGCTGGCGGTGCCGCGGGCGCAGTGTTATCGCGTGCACGATCCCGTGGCTGGAGCCCTGGTCGAACCTTTGGCATGTGCGGTGCGGGCAACGCATAAGGCGGGCATAGAGTTGGGGGACTCCGTGGTGGTGATCGGCGCCGGTTTAATTGGTCTCATGAGCGCCTACGTGGCTCGATTGCGAGGAGCGCGGCGAATCCTCTTGGTCGAATCCAACCCGGCGCGGTTGCAGCACGGATCGGTATGGGGGGCCGACCACCTAATCTTGGCACACCAGGACCCAGCCGTGGTGGTGGATAAGGTGCGAGGGATTGTGGCCCGGGGCGCTGACCGCGTCATTGACGCGGTGGGGTACTCTTCCACCCGATCTGCGGCCATGGTCATGGTGCGGCGCGGGGGCCGGATCGTCTTTTTAGGATTGCACGAAAATGAGACAGTTTTAAACGGCAATGGGATCGTCCGGGATGAGGTGGAAGTGGCCGGTTCTTTCTGTTACAACGACCGGGAATTTGCCGCCTCAGTATCCCTGATCAATGACCGAGAATTGGACTTGGGTGGAGGCTGGTTGGATGTGCGCCCGGCTCTTCAAGGTCCCCAAGCCTTCGCAGAACAGACCAAAGGGTCTGCCCCATTTGCCAAGATTGTCTTGCACCTGGCCGAGTGGCGCTACACGCCAGACCCGTAAGAAGACTGACGAAAGAAAACAGCACGTAGCCGAGGAGGAACGATCTGATGCGTTTATGTAATGTGTGGCATCAAGAAGAGCCCCGTGTTGCGGTGAAAGACGGAGCGCGTGACGGCGTGCATCTCCTACCATCCCGGTGGGAGGGATATTCGATTGCGTCGACCGATGACTTATGGCCGATTTTGGCTGATTCAGAGGCCACCAGGGACCTTGTGCGAAACGCCGAAGCATCCCTACTAGGATGGGAGGGAGTGACCATGCGATCGCCGGTCTTGAGGCCGTCCAAAGTGCTCTGTGTCGGTCTCAATTACCGGCGTCACGCTCTAGAAACTGGGGCGGTGATTCCTACCGTGCCGGTCATGTTCAATAAGTTTCCCTCTGCATTGGCCGCCGATCGGGAGCCGATTGCTATCCCGCCCGCTACCCAGCAACTCGACTATGAGGCAGAACTCGTCATGGTAATAGGCCGGCGTGCGGAACACGTCAAGCCCGAACATTACGCCCACTACGTGGCCGGATATACGGTAGGCAATGATGTATCCGCTCGTGATTTACAAATGCGGACAAGTCAGTGGCTACTAGGGAAGTCATCGAAAGGGTTCGCTCCGCTAGGGCCGTATCTGGTCACCACCGATGAGGTGCCTGAGCCCAATCGGCTCGCCATCCGATCATGGCGCAATGAGAACCTGTGCCAAGATTCTAACACCGCCGACATGATTTTCAGCTGCCAGGAAATCATTGCGTATCTATCGTCCATATGGACATTAGAGCCCGGGGACGTCATTTACACGGGTACGCCAGAAGGTGTGATTTTGGGCCGACCTGAAGCCGAACGGAACTGGATTCACGCCAACGACGTGGTTCGGGTGGCGATTGAAGGCTTGGGGGAACTTAGCAATCGGTTTGTGTAGGAGGGGAACGGGTTGAATGATGAATCTACATTACTTCGGACCATCGAGCATTTCGGATCCGCATTGGTTGCCTATTCGGGAGGGATAGACTCGACAGTGGTGGCGGTCGCGGCACTGAAGGTGTTCGGAGTCGACCACATGCTAGCGGTGACCGGGGACTCACCGAGTGTGGCCCGCAGTGAACTCGCATTAGCCCAGCGGGTGGCCGACGAAGCGGGGTTCCCTTGGACGTCGGTACAGACGCAGGAGTTGCAGGATCCTCGGTACCAGATCAACGATCGGTCGCGCTGTTACTTTTGCAAATCGGAACTTTATGGGGTGCTCGAGTCACTACGGATGAAATTGGGGTATCGGGTGCTCCTGGACGGATTCAATCAAGATGACATCGGAGATTTTCGCCCGGGATTCAAGGCGGGTCAGGAACATCGGGTGGTGAGTCCACTAAAAGAAGCGGGGATCGGAAAAAACGCCGTCCGTGAAATAGCGCGGCACTGGGGTCTGTCCAATTGGAACAAGCCCGCATCACCCTGCCTATCGTCACGGATTCCGTATCAAACTCCCGTGACTGTACAACGGCTCCAAGCAGTGGAAAGCGCCGAGGCGGCACTCCATCGATTGGGATTTAACCAGGTAAGGGTACGCCATCACGAGCACGCCGCCCGAATCGAGGTACCAACGGACGACTTCATGCGGATCCTGGAACATCGAGAGGCCATTGTCGAAGCCCTGAAGCAAGCAGGATATGCGTTCGTGTCACTCGATCTGGCGGGATTTGCTTCCGGTTCCCTCAATACCCTACTGGACGCAACTGAACCAGCCCGGGAAGGGGTAGGGGGGATCCGACCTGGCGTCGCGTCAGACTGAGCCATTCGGATTCTGCCTTTCGCGGCATGTCGGGGCGGTCCTACGAGAAACGATCCTCAGTGAGGAAATAAGAGAGGTCAAGCATGTGTGATGAAAAACAGCGAAACCGAGATGCGGTAGAGAGACTACAGGGCTTACTCGATAGCTCCGCGAGTGGCGCAGTGTATCAGGTTGCCACCCATGCCCGCGGTCCGGCGGGGACGCTTCCCCTAACCGATGAGATGCTCCGCCAATGGCCCAGCGGCGATCTCTTTGGATTGTCGCAAAACGTTGGTATGGGTTGGCAACCCGATCACGTGTTAGCCGACCCGGTACTGATTCTTAGTACCCAAGGCGGGATGAAAGACAATGAGGGCACCCCATTGGCCTTGGGCTACCATACCGGTCACTGGGAGATTAGCCGGCTCGTGGCGTTGGCGTCCAAAGCGTTTCGCGAGAGCGGGGCGATGCCTTTTGCGGCATTTGTAAGCGACCCCTGTGATGGTCGCACCCAGGGAACCGCGGGCATGTACGATTCGTTGCCGTATCGCAACGATGCCGCCCTAGTAATGCGGCGCCTGATTCGGTCGTTACCCACACGACGCGCAGTCATGGGCATCGCCACCTGTGACAAGGGGCTGCCGGCGATGATGATGGCGCTGGCGTCGTTAAGGGATTTACCGGGAATTTTAGTGCCCGGCGGAGTGACGCTACTCGCAGAGAGTGGGGAAGATGCGGGTAAGGTTCAAACCATTGGTGCCCGTTTCTCGCAAGGAGAAATCTCGCTCGATTACGCTGCCGAAATGGGGTGTCGAGCCTGTGCGTCACCCGGCGGAGGATGTCAGTTCTTAGGTACCGCGGCTACCTCTCAAGTGGTGGGGGAGGCCTTGGGGATGGCGTTGCCGCATTCGGCATTGGTACCCTCCGGGCAGGCTATTTGGGAAGAGATGGCCACCCACTCAGCCAAAGCGCTACGTCGCCTGATGGCCGAGGGTATCACCATGTCAGGCATCTTGACCGATGCGGCGATTACGAACGCGATGGTTGTCCACGCCGCATTTGGGGGATCGACCAACCTGCTCCTGCACTTACCGGCGATTGCGCATGCGGCCGGTCGATCCATCCCGTCTGTCGAGGATTGGCGGCGCGTCAATCGAGACGTGCCGAGGCTGGTCAGTGTCATGCCCAACGGCCCTTTTCATCACCCCACGGTGTATGCGTATCTCGCTGGCGGCGTACCGGAGGTGATGCTGCATTTAAGACATCTTGGGCTCCTCGATTTGCAGGTGAAGAATGTAGCGGGCACGACGCTCGGAGACGTGCTGGATTGGTGGGAGCAATCTCATCGCCGACACCGAGTGCGCCAACAACTGGCGGACGTGGCGGGTGTCGATCCGAATACCGTAATATTTGAACCAAAAACCTCCCAGAGGTATGGAATTGGGCCAACCTTGACCTTTCCTTCGGGCAATCTTGCCCCCCAGGGGGCGGTCATTAAGTCGACCGCCATTGATCCCGACGTACTCGATAGGGACGGAGTCTACCGGCACCGGGGCCCTGCCCGGGTATTCACTCGGGAAGCGGACGCCATTGCGGCAATTAAGGCGGGCCGCATTCACCCCGGAGACGTTATGGTGTTGGTCGGTCGCGGACCCATGGGAACCGGGATGGAGGAAACCTACCAGTTAACGTCGGCTCTACGCTATCTATCCTTTGGAAAACACGTGGCGCTTATTACCGATGCGCGGTTTTCGGGGGTGTCCACGGGAGCCTGCATCGGGCACGTGAGCCCCGAAGGATTGGCCGGGGGCCCGCTCGGCAAGCTTCGGGATGAAGATCTAATCGATTTGGTGATTGACACCAAAAGGGCTGTCGGCACTATCAACTTTATAGGACCGGCTGCCGCGCCAGGAGACGCAGACCAAGGGGCAACCATATTGGCACGGCGAGAGGCTAATAGAGAGATGGCCCCGGATGCGGCCTTACCGGATGACACCCGTCTCTGGGCGGCGCTGCAGGCGGTGAGTGGTGGACCTTGGGCCGGCGCCGTCTACGACGTCAATAAAATTCTCGAAGCCTTAGCCTCCATGCAGGCTCCTAGCACACAGGATTCCATAGCAGGACTAAACAACCAGGAGAGCTTGGCCCATGACGATAGAACCGGTTGATGCGAAACGCGTCATGGCTAGCCACGAGCTAGGCATCGCGCAACGTGATCTGGTGCAAACCCACAAAGGGAGGAGGAATTATCGTGCTGAATCTATGGTCATGGCGTGATGTTGCTGAGAAGCCACATGTTGGGGTGTCCGAGGGGCCAAATCTGGATCGGGTCTTAGACCTTCAAGTCGTAGACTCGGCATTAGACTCTATTTCGGCGCTTTGGGAATGTGAGCCCCGGGTCCAAGAATTAGAGCATAGGCTCTCTAGTTGGCTCAAACGGGTGACGGAACGTGTCGCCCTGACACCCAAAGCACTCACCGTGCCGGTAGCGCTATTAGAGTGCTGGGCGGCCGGAGTTACGTACCAAATGAGTCGGGATGCGCGACTCGAAGAGACAAAAGGTGCGGAACCATTCTATCGTCTCGTGTATGAAGCCGAGCGCCCGGAAATCTTTTTTAAGGCACCCGGAAACCGTGTGGTGGGACCAGGGGCATGGGTGGGACTTCGACGCGACTCAGACTGGCAAATTCCCGAACCCGAATTAACCGTGATTTTAGACCCAGCGGGAGAACTGTTCGGGTTTACCGTGGGCAACGATATGTCATCTCGCGACATCGAGGGAGAAAACCCCCTGTATTTGCCCCAAGCTAAAATTTTTCACCAGAGTGCCGCCATTGGTCCTTCGATTGTGTTGGCGGGAACCTGGGATTCCGCGGTCCAAGACATTACGATGGAAATTCGTCGGGCCGGCCAGATGGTGTTTGAAGGCGCGGTCAATACGGCGCTGATGCGCCGTAGCCCAGAATTATTAGTGCGATATTTACGTAGAGATTGGCCCATTGAGGGATGGACTGCGCTCATGACGGGGACCGCCATCGTACCACCTGCGGAGTTTTCTCTGGAAGAAAATGATGAGATCGCGATCGCGATTAGTGGTATCGGGCGTTTGGTCAATTACGCCCGTCGAATCGGACCGACTTGGGCTAACGTCCCTAATCTATGAAGAGGAGCAGGCGCCGTGAAAATCACAGAGGTCGAGACGTATATCGCCGGGAACGAGTGGAAAAATTGGCTATTTTGTCGGGTGCATACGGACGAGGGCATCACGGGCATTGGAGAAGGTACCGTGAATGGCTTTGGCAAGACCACCGAAGCCGCCATTCATGAAATGTTTCATTTAGTGCGAGGCATGGATCCTTTCGATACCAGCCGACTTAGTCTCTTCTTGTTTCGTGACTTTTTCTCAGACGGGGGGCAGATCCAGGGGGCCGCCTTGAGCGCCATCGAGACGGCCTGTTGGGATATCAAGGGCAAGGTGCTGGGAGTCCCGCTCTACCAACTTTTAGGAGGTCGGGTACACGACCGACTTCGGATTTATGCCAATGGGTGGTATCAAGCGGAAGCGGGTCGGACGCCGGAGGCCTTCTTTGATCAGGCGAGGGCGGTCGTCAATCGAGGCTATACAGCATTGAAGTTTGACCCCTTTGGCACCGCCTGGCGTACCGTGAGTCGAGAGGAATTCACGCTTGCGATCGACATTATTGCGGCGGTGAGGGATGCCGTCGGCCCTGCCGTCGATATTCTAGTGGAAGGCCACAATCGCTTTTCCGTGGCCACGGCCTTACAGTTTGCCCAGGCTATGGAAGAATTTCAACCTACATGGTTTGAGGCACCTGTGCCACCTTATCGCATTGCGTCGATGGTCGAGATCGCCCGGCGTTCTCCAGTGCCCATTGCTTGCGGAGAGGACTACTACTCCCGCGAACAATTTTCAGAGCTACTTGAAGGCGATGTGGTGAGCGTCGTTCAATTGGAACCGCAACACATGGGATTAACCGCCGCGCGCGACGTGGTGGGGATGGCGCATGCGCATAATGCGGTGATCGCACCGCACAGTGCACAAGGTCCCATCTGCTCGTTGGTCGCGGCACATCTTAATGCTGCCAGCCCCAATTTTTATCTGCATGAGTTTTTTGACGAGTTCAATGCGGATTGGGAAAGTCGCCTTCTGACCTATTCCGTCACGAACGAGGGAGGCTTTATCACACCGCCGACAGAACCGGGTCTAGGAGCCGACCTCAATCTCGACGAAATTCTTAGCCACCCTTATCAACCTCAAAACTTTATACCGCTGTTTCGTCCCGGCTGGGAAAGACGGCGGGGACTAAGATAGTACGGATTGTAAAAGGCATGAGATTTTTGTAATTGGGTCGCCAAGGCGCTGGCACCGCGGCCTTATTTTTGACATCGGCGAAGCCCGATACGTGATGGGGATGGGTGTCGGTGTGTACGAAGGAACTAACATAGGCAAATCGGATGAGACAGAGAGGAAGGAGTTACCAGCATGAATCATGAATTTAACGGATATTGGCGTGACGATGGCAGAGTTGGAACGCGTAATCATGTATTAATATTGCCGCTGTCGCCCGCTGTCAGTGCAACGGCTACGACCGTGCAATTGGCGACGCCGGGGACGGTCAGCGTGGAGATACAACAGGATGTGGACCCCGCGGTCGAAGGCTACGCGCTCGCGATTCGTACCCTAAGTGGTTGGGTGGACCATCCGAATGTTTATGCCACGGTATTGCTGGCTCTCGATGCGAGGGATGCTCTGGTCGAAGAGTTGCTAACCCGGATTGCTCCTCACGTTAAGTACCGGCTCGTGACTTTCGACCAGGAGGGCGGGCGCCGGGCGGCGGCGCTCAAGGCGAGTCAAGTCGCGCGAGACTATCTCTATGACGCCTTAGCGGTACCACGACGTCCAGCGCCGCTAAGGCACCTGCTCCTGGCCACCGAATGTGGCGGATCTGATGCCTGTTCGGGGCTTTCGGCTAATCCGAGTCTCGGTTATGCTAGCGACCTCCTGATTCAACAGGGGGGCACCTCGATTTTGGCGGAAACGACAGAATTAATTGGAGCAGAGCGCATTCTTGCCGACCGCGCCGCCACGCCGGCTATTGCCGAAGCCATTTGGGAAACCGTTGGCCACGCCGAACGTGCGGCGATGCGGATGGGTGTCGACTTCCGTGGAGGGCAGCCGGCACCGGGGAACATTGCGGGAGGGATCACGACCATCGAAGAAAAGTCGTTAGGTTGCGTCCACAAAGGAGGCGCAAGCCCGGTGGTTGACGTGATCGATTACGCAGAACGCCCAACCAAACCCGGTTTAGTGGTGATGGATACCCCGGGCCATGACGTTATGCAGTTCGTCGGCATGGCGGCGGGAGGGGCGCAAGTCGTGGTATTCACCACCGGACGCGGCACGCCGACGGGGCTCGCGATAGCACCAGTGATTAAAGTCTCGACACGGACAGCACTAAAGCGCCAACTTCCCGATTTGATTGATTTTGACGCCGGCCCGATTGTAGATGGGCTACTCACGGTCGACCAAGTCGGCCACGCCTTATTCCGAAAAATTCTCTCGGTGGCCAATGGGGAATCCGTTGCTGCCGAGCGTTTTGGCCATCGAGAATTCGGAATTTTTCAGGGATGGGGGGATGAGTCATGAATGAATCCACCATTCAATGGGTGCGGTGGTCTACGCCTACGGGAATTAAAACCGGGATGATGAACGGATATGAGCCCGGGGCGATGCCACTTAATGAGGACCTCTCCTCTATCGTACAGGATTGTCGTGAACGAGGGCTTAGCATGGCCGAGTGGGCCCGAGACAGACTTGCCGGAGCGGCGGAGCACATTCAAGTCAAGGCGGATCATCTGGTGACGCCGGTCGATCTCAGTGAATTGTGGGGATGCCATTGGAGGCGAGACGCTACCGACGTCACTTTGGGGGCGAGACGTTTGGGCGTGGAACAGCCGCCGTTTTTCTTTAAAGCGAGCGGTAGGCGTGTGGCAGATCCTATGAGTAATGTGGGACTGCGTCCGGATGCCGCTTGGCATGTGCCAGAGCCAACACTGACGGCCGTTTTTGACGATCGTGGCCAGATTTTTGGTTATACCATTGGCCTCGATATTACGGCACGAGACATAGAGGCGCTAGGTGCCGAGCATATGGCTTCATCGAAGATTTTTCACCGGAGTGCGGCCATCGGTCCGGCCTTGGTACTAGCGGGTACCATAGACCCCGTGTCTCTCACCATGACGATGGGAATACACCGACGGGGGGCCGAGATTTTCAGACAGTCCGCGCCCCTTCAAGCGTCGTCCAGTGGGCAAGAATTGGGCACAAAACTCTCACGCGCCATGCCGTTATTGCCATGGACTGGAGTCATGATGCGCACCCCAATCTGTACACCCCTGGAATTCCAGTTGGAGGATGGCGATGAGATCGCGATCACCGTTCCTGGCATCGGCACGTTAACCAATACAGCGAGAATTGTCGATGCGTCGTGGGTGGATATCCCCCAAAGCTCCTCGCGGATACTCCGGATAGACCCTCGGGACACGGTTGCTGTCTCGCTGGGGGTGCTAACCCAAGGCCAGCAAATCACCGTGGGTAATGTGGTGACCGAGGTCCAGCAAGACATTCCCTTTGGCCACAAAGTGGCCCTAGTAAACATGGCGGCCGGCCAGTGGGTGATTAAATATGGGGAGAGAATCGGGGTGGCCAGTACCGATATCAAGGTGGGAGAACATGTACACACGCACAATCTCGAAAGTAGTCGCGGGCGTGGCGACCTGGTGACAAAAGAGGGCGAGGTGAGCTAAATGCGAGACCATTTTATGGGGTATCTACGCTCGGATGGCTCAGCCGGAGTGCGGGACTATCGGCTGGCGTTACCGTCTGTGGTTTGCGCTAATCGGGCGGCGATCCAAGCGGCTCGCGAGATATCGAGCGGGGTAGCCATTGAACATCCCATTGGTTGCGCACAAATCGGGGCAGATCGGGAACAAACCAAACGCGTGTTGATAGGGGTAGGGTCGCATCCGAATGTGATGGCAACCGCGGTGATCGGCTTGGGATGTGAAGGGGTGCCGGCTGCCGAAGTATTCGAGGCGGTGCAAGGATATCGTGTCATGGCCTCAGTGATTACGATCCAAGCGGCGGGTGGCACTGAGAAAGCCGCAGCCCAGGCTCGCCTATTTCTCCAAGCGGAGCACCCGAGGCCACCCGTGCGTCAGAAAATGTCCATCCATCAACTGCTCCTAGGAGTGGGGCCGTTGGCAGGATTGGGCATCAAGGGCCAAGAGATCATAGAAGCCTTCTTAAAGCGAGGCGGCAGGGTGGTGCAAAGCGCCACCAATGAGGCGGGAGACCTGCCATATGCGATGAAGATGCCCGGTCATCTCGATTACGCGAAGATGCAGGCCGATGAAGGTTCGAATC
>JAKADW010000031.1 GCA_021820165.1 Bacillota bacterium | reverse complement strand
CCTCACGGTGTCGTTTATGTTAAGTTTACCAAAATCTCGGGATTCGTGTCAGTCCGGCGACGCGAAGGCACGGGTCCCTCGGATTCCTTTGGGCTTCGTCGTGGGCATCTTAGGGGGGTGGCTCGGGTTAGGGGGAGGCCTCTTGGTGCTGCCGTCCTTACTGTTGAGCGGACTCCCACTGATGGCGGCGGCAGGAAGCTCCTTTGTCTCGATTACCTCCCTTGGGATCGCTAATGCGATTCCTTACGCAGCGAGTAACACCATCCAGTGGAAAATTCTTGGGACATTCTTGCTTGGGGTACTGCTTGGGACCGGACTCAGTGGGATAGTGGTACGTAAGATAGGACATCCACCCACCCTGTCGCGGATGGTGATGTATGGCCTTGCGTTACTCTCGCTCCTCATTATTGGGGTCAATGTCCATGGCCTTTACACCTAAAGCAGGAGACACTATGATACAAAGAGGAGGGATTCTACATGGAAATAGCTGTTACCGTAACTCCCGAGGCAGAACAAGCCCTAAGTCAGTTGAGTGCGGATCGTAAGGCGGAGTATGTTCGAGTGTCTGCGGCCCAATCTTGTGGATGTGGAAACGTCGGATACCGAATGTTTTGGGATGATGCGAAAAACGAGCAGGACATGGCGCTAGAACGCGGTGGGTTAACGTTGGTCATTGACCGTGAAAGTCAGCCGCACATTGAGGGCTGCATTATCGATTACAAATCCGAGGACATGCGTGAAGGATTCGTGATTACAAATCCCACCGCAACCTCTGGTTGTGGGTGTGGAGGACACTAATCCCAAACCATTGCAAATCTTTTTGTGCAGGCCCCCAGACGCTGGTTCTGGGGGCCTTAGCACTGAATGCGCGCACCACGGCTAAGCAACCCAGTGCGCGGTGGCAAATAGAGATACAAACAAGAGACCCAGTGGTAACGCGACCACAAAGTAAGTCCACTGGATCCATCGCTTTTGAGTCATTAGGACCCCGAGTCCAATGAATAACGGGAAGGCTTCCAACAGCAGTCTTGGCATAGACATCAAAGGGTTTCCTGTCGCAGGATAAGACAATGGGACCAGCAGGGCTAATACCATGTAAACCCACAGATAGAAGGGGAGCCGCTTAAATGTGACGACGACCAGGAGTATGGCGACCAGCGCAAATACGAAATTGTAGAAGTTGCTGGGTCCCAAAGACGGCATCCCCACTCTGAACAGTACTACCGGGTTCAAAGCTTGGAGCCAGAACCGCGAAGCGGATGTCGCTGCCGTCCACAGGGTGGTCCAAATCCAGGCAAAGTGTCGGCCCCAATTGGATTGGGCATGCTCGAAGATGAGCGGGTCACCGAATGTTGTCAATAGGTATCCCATGTAAACCGAAAGTCCTAGTGGCGGCCATGCTAGGTGCAAGTATTTCTTCCACCGGAGTCCTTCTTGTTGCCAGAGGAGGATCGCGAAAGGCGCCGCCAGTAGGATCCCATACATGCTTACCAATGTCGTGAGTGCCGCCAAGGGACCCGCAATCCAGTATTTACGATTGCGGGCGTAGTAAAGCGATCCGATGGCGAGAACTAGAAACAACGACTCGGAGTATACCGCGTTGGTATAAAATGCTGTGGGGAAGAAGGCTAAGGCTAGTCCCGCGTACCAAGCCGCCCTTGGACCAAATTCCATATTTACGAGTTTAACTAGGAACCACACGGCCCCGATAAACGCTAACAGGCTGATTACAACGCCCCCAATGACACTCCCTTGAAATAGCCGGAGTGTTAGTGGGTATAGTGGAAAGAATGCGGTGGCGGTAGCGCGTCCTGCGTAGCCAAAGTTGGCGATCGAATAGTACCAGAGTCCGTCCCAGTGCACCCAGAGCCCTAACGTAGCATGGTATAGCAGACTGCCCGACGGCGGTAAGGTTCCCGGCGGGGCTTCAACCCATGCATGGGGCAAGTACAAATACGCCAAACTTGCGGCTTCCATAAAGAAGAGCCGAGACAGCACGACAATCCACACCACCGACCGAAGACTTTTTGTGGTGGCGGTGGTGCGAGCCACCCCAGAGCCCACGAACCCAGTCCCTGGAGCGTCCGTTGAAGGGGAAAAGTTTTTAGCCATGGTGACTCCTTGACGATGACGTGCGATATTGTTGCGCGTAGCCTAGTTGTAAGCTATCGCCTCTAATGTAGTTCGCTAAAAGGAAAAGTTGATAACTGGTAAGATTGGTTACGGACGTTTGGGTCACTCCCAAGAGGTGTGACGCCGCGATAGGGCTGACGCCCGGCAGACGTGCAATGATTTTGGACAGTAGGTGAATCGTTGCCCATCCATGATTTTTACCATAAGGATATCCTAGGGTCGAAGCCATGACACTGGGGGTTTCTGCCAGGGGCCAGTGACGCGTGTGATAGTATAGGGCGTTCAACACCATATTGAGGTCCGTTGCAGTCAAGAAAAAGTAGTGATGGATGGGGATTCCCGTCGCTTCTGAGATCATTGTCACCGCAGTCTTGGGTTTCGTGCCCGTAAGGGCCACATACAAGGGCACCCCATGAATCCGAATGCTCCCGTTAATGGGTACAACCGATAACACGTCAGAATGCGGATCCACCACCGCTAGCAACCCAATAAATGCTGGGGACCCAGCGCTTCCTTGCACGGCTACCAACACCTTAGAGGGTTGATGTTCATTTAGAGCAATAGGACTGACTCTCGTCGGGATACGGGTGTGAAACACCACCGAGAGACCAATCACCAAAGCCCCAAAGAACGCGAGTGTCGCCATCATCCAGATGTGAACCCGGGTGAAGCCCCGAGCCTCTTGCGATGTTGCCGGTATGGTACTCATTAATCCCATCCTTCTAATGCAAAATAAACAACCAATGACGCTAATTGTAACAGGTTGATCGCAAGCCTGCGGTGGAAATCCTTAGAATTCTTCTAGCATGCCCAAAGTTATACAATATGCACCGGGGCGAACAGGGACTTAACGATGCCAGTTTCCGATATACTAGCAAGTGCCGTAGGACACAGCGGCGCCATGGGGCTGGTCAACGCTATCCCTTGCTGTGATGGCTCGACTCTATGGTGTCTCGGTCCTATGGTAAAAGATTCCGTAGGGTTAAACAAGGTCCACGGAGGGATGCTTGTGTGCGGGCGGTTTTCTTTAGGAATGACGGTTACTGAGGTCCAACAGGCTTTTCCCTTTATGCTAAAGGACTCCGCAACTCTGGGCGCATGGAATCCTCGTTATAATGTGGCTCCGGGTACCGACGTCTTGGTCGTGGTCGAACGCCACCAAATGCGATGGGGTGGGTTAGTGCGTTGGGGATGGCCACTGCGCTGGCAACCTGGTCACCAGATGATTAATGCTCGAGTCGAAACGATTGCATCCAAGCCGTGGGTTCGCGGAGCTGACCGAGCGATTGTCGTAGGTGACAGCTATTATGAATGGCATCCAACAACGAAGCAACCTTTTAGGATTTGTGAGGAATCGGGCCAGGTCCTGACGTTGGCGGCGCTGATTCTTCGCACCCCGAGTCCCCCGGAGTCTCGTGTGGTAATCGTGACCGAAGCCGCTAGTGGAGACATGAAGGCCATTCATCATCGTGCCCCACGGTTATTGTCGGGTGCGGCTATCGATGCCTGGTACGCCGGGGAGGATGTCGTGAATGGGCAACCGTCGGCCGTGCGTACCCGTGCCATTCCCATCAGTACGATGGTTAACAATGTCCGTGCCGATGGTCCGGACCTTCATGTTCCATATCCTGGATAGGGATCCGGTTACGCCTTGGGCCCCGACTGTTGAATCGTGATGCTGAGAATGGTGACCGGATGTACAGGATAGCTCAATTCTCCGGTATTCGGGTTTTTAACGACTTTGCCGTTGGCTATGGTCTGGACGGTGGACATCCCCGAAGTGACGCGACCAAATTCCGTATAAATCGGATTTTGGTTGAGGGAAGTACTCTCAGAGCCGGTGCAGACAAAGAATTGACTACCGTTGGTGGTATTGGAACCCGTATTCGCCATGGCGACAATACCCGCTTGGTAAGGGAAGGTCGCGGACTTGCCGGTCCACTCGTAGCCGGGTCCTCCGGTTCCTGTGTTTGTGGGATCTCCGGTTTGAAACATAAAAGGAGCAATGACCCGGAAGATTTTGTCGCCGTTAAAAAATCGATGTCGAGCTAAAAACACAAAATTGTTCACCGCGTGGGGATCGTGCTTGGTGAATAAATGCATCACGAACGAACCAGCCGTGGTTTTGACGGTGGCCTGGTAGGTGTCTTTGGGATTAAGCGCCATGGCGGGGGCGTGGGGCCATCGGAGATTACGGCCACTGGCCAGCGTGGCTTTCGGATGTTGGACAGGGCTCGCGGTACTACCGCACCCAGCCAAAATGGTGGTTAAGGCGCCGATGCTCAAGAACACTAAAGGTTGTCGCATTTTTGTCACTCCATCGTGTAAGTTATGGTGCACATTGTACATGCGTAGCGAAGTCTTAGGCAAGATCCCGGTGTATCCGGTGCTTGCGAAGGCTTTGGATGTGCACAAGGACGGCCAGCAGCAAAAAGCTTAAGGCCACGACAGTCACGCCGTTCCAACGCCAATGATCCCAGGCCCAACTTCCGAGGCCAGCTCCCAATGATCCCCCAATGAAGTAAAAACCCATATACACTGTATTGAGCCGAGCGCGCGCGTCGGATCGTAGTGCATAAATGCGCGCTTGGTTTGAGATCTGACCGGACTGAACGGCTAAATCTAGGGCCAGGATACCCAATATCAGTCCCCAGAGGATACTATTGAACCATGCCAGCCAGACAAATGCGGCGATGACCATGGCGATGCTGAACGACACCAGCCTTCGCGGGTCTTGGCGGTCGGCCAATCGCCCGGCCAGCGGGGCCATGGACGCACCGGCAATCCCGAGTAGCCCAAACATCCCGATAAGCGCAGCGTTAAAATGGTAGGGGCTTACTCCCAAGCGGAAGGTTAAGGTGGTCCAAAAAGCGTTAAATGCGCCAAAAAGCGCTCCGCCGGTTACGGATGCACGATTCAATTCGGGTTCTTGCTGCATCAGAGGAATAATCGATCGTAGCACGGCCCCGTAGGTTGTCTTTTGGGCTATGGGATGCGTGATGGGGAATTTCCACTGAACCAAGAGGGCTAAAATTAGCATGAGGGCCGCCCCAAACACATAGACGGCTTGCCACCCCAAAGCCCCACCAATCCACCCACTGACCGTACGGGCACCGAGTACCCCGATGAGTAAGCCGCTCATCACAATTCCTACGATGCGGCCTCGGTGTTCGGTATTAGCCAGGTCGGCCGCGACGGGAACGATGATCTGGGGGACCACAGTAACCGTACCTAACACAATGCTGGCAGACTCTAGCCACCAAAAAGTGGGTGAGACCGCCACAAGCAGACTGGCCCCTGCCGTTAATAACAGGAGTACCACGATCAGACGGCGTCTCTCCACTAAGTCCGCCAAAGGAACATAGGCAAAGAGGCCGAGCGCATATCCAATTTGCGTCACCATGGCTACACTGCCGGCTGCTGAAAACCCTACATGGTAGGTTCGCCCAATCAAGGATAAAAGAGGCTGGTTATACCACAGGTTAGCAACGCTAGCGCCCGTGGCAAAGGCCATCAACACAGTGAGTCCAGTGGATAGTGAGGGTCGGTTCATGAGTACACTCCCAAATCGTTCGTGCAATGGCGGCTGGTCCGCCTTTCCGAGAGCCGATCATACCATAACGTGTCGATGCTACAATAGAAGTGGTGTGGGGGGCGGATGACGTTTACCACTAAACCTCGTATGATTCTGGTAAAGCATGGGAATGTACGGGGGTAAGCCGTAGAAGTTGGGTGTGTGAAATGACCCCAAGGCTCCGCTCAAGATGGGAGGAAATTGAAGATGAAAGCAATTGTCCTGGAAAAATTCGGAGGCCCGGAAGTCTTGACGTTACGCGATGTAGACGCACCCAAAGCGGGTCCTGACGACATCGTGATCCAAGTAGAGACTACTGCGGTAAATCGTGCAGACCTCTTAGAGCGACAGGGTCATTATCCGCCGCCAGATCCCAAGCCTCGATATCAGATTCCGGGGCTTGAATGTGCGGGAATCGTGGTTGAGAAGGGAGACCGGGTAACCAAGTTTTCCTTAGGGGATAAGATTTTGGCATTATTGCCGGGCGGGGGGTATGCGGAATATGTGACATGCCCGGAGGATCTGGCATGGAAGATGCCCCAGGGTCTGACATGGGTGGAGGGGGGAGCTATTCCGGAGGTGTTCTTAACGGCATTCGATGCGTTATGGGATAAAGCCGGATTGATGCCGGGCGACCGAGTACTTATTCACGCTGCGGCCGGGGGCGTAGGCTCGGCAGCGGTCCAATTGGCGGTCAGGGCCGGGCTTCAGGTAGTGGCTACGACGGGTACTGCCCAGAAAGTGGCTTTCGTGAAGACGCTCGGGGCAGATTTAGTGGTGAATTATCGGGAACAGGATTTTGTACAAGAGGTCCAGGAATGGTCCGGGGGCCGTGGCGTTCATGCCGTTATTGACTTTATTGGGAAGGATTACTTAACGCGCAACTTGAAGGCCATGGCAGCAGGAGGAACGTTGGTTGTGGTGGGAACTTTGAGTGGAGTAGACGCACCGCTAGATCTTCGGGAAATTCTGGGACGGCGCCTTACGGTTCGGGGGACTGCGTTACGATCTCGTCCGCGCCCTGACAAGATGCGGTTAGTGCAAGATTTTGCCGACAGGACGACCACCGATTTTGTTACGGGAAAACTCCGACCGATCATCGACCGCGTACTACCCTTGGATCAGGTGAGTGATGCCCATCGGCTATTAGCGGGGAACCAGACGATGGGCAAGTTGGTGCTAGCAGTTAAGGCGCAAGAATCCGGCGAATCTCTTGAAGCACCGCATTGAGGGACTCCGGTGATCCGGATAGGTTGGGAGTCAGCCGGCCGCCCGCGGCCCGTGCATGGCCCCCACCCCGGAAATGTTTCTCCATGAGGGCGGCTGCATCAATGGTGGAACGTGTTCGCGCAGAGATGCGACCATCCGCTTTTAGGAAGAGGACGAGATCAACGCCGCGCTCTAACAGGGTGTGGGCGACTTCGTTGACTGGGCCGTCGCCGTCCAAGAGTACGCCAGCCAACAGCAAAGGTCCGGCAGCCAGACGCTGGGCAGCCGTCACGTGGCGCGCGATAAATTCGGTTTCATCATAGATAATGTGCGCCAACTGATCTGCTTCGTCTGAGGTGAAAGGCGCCCATCCGGTGGCGAATCGGGAACGATACCATTCGAAGCCGCGAGCCCGAAATAGGCGATTAAGGTCCTGACCGGGACCATGGTCGGATTGCCAGAGATCATACCGCTCGACCATATGGATCAGTCGGTCCCAGCTGCCATTTGCCGAAATCCATCCTTCTGATACCGCAAACCGATACAGGAGTGCTGCGCCGGAGTGGGACAGGTCGATCGTCGCTTTGGCATCGTTCTGGAGTGGGAGGGCTGTTTTATGGTGGTCGACGATGTATGTGATGCGCGATCGTACGGATGACCATTCCGTTATCGGAAGGGAAACATCTGCGAGATATAGTGGTTTGTCAACGGGGACCTGCGACAAAGCTCCCGCGACGCGGTCTGGTTCGGTAAAGATCGGGCTCAATCCAGACGCCAATCCCACCAAACCGGCGGTCGCCCCATCCAAACAATTTTGATGGGTTACAAGCCACCCTCGTGTTATGTGCGTGACCAAAGCGAAGACCTCCTATCGTATCGGTCACATGGTACCATATGGGTGGGTTAAGCGGAAAAGACTACGTGGCCGTGGTGCCGCCGCGATGGTTTGATGAGGGAGGGGGTTTTATGGAAGAGAATAAAGCAATGCCCAGCAAAGCCCGTTCGGTACACTACTGCGCTACGTGTATCTGGATCCGGCATCAGGAGCCCGGGGTCTTTTTGTGTTCTCGGTTGGGCTGGGAAACTAAGCCGCGATGGACATTTAGCTGTTGGTCACCGAGAGACCAGTTTAAGCGGCGGGATTAACTAAGAACCTCAATCCGGGTCGCCCTTAAGGTGTTGCCGCGCATGGACCCTGCAACCCGTACTTGCACGCCAGGCATCAAGTTGGCGGATCCGATGACTTCGGTAGCAGGCGTAGCTTGGACGGTCACTAATGCTGGCGATTCGACGTTGGCGATGGCAAGAAATCGTCGCGTTGTAGTGCCGCGACTAGCGTGCGGAATGCTGCCACCGGTGAGGAGTGTGGCGCCCATCACGAATGTTGCTAAGACTTGTCGTGATCGCGAAGTATGACTCACAGCGCATCGTCCCCTCCTGGATAATACTGCGATGGTATATTTCGGCCCCGGGATCGAAAAATCCTGCCTGGCAACCTGAATCTTACTTAAAGTCCTATAAGGGGTAATGCACAATGCTTGTTGGACCTTTCGAGAGATTTCTCACCCATTGGCATTAAGCGCACAGCGGCAGGTTCACCACACAGATGATACAATCGGTGAGAAAGTGTTAAAGGTGCGAGAGTTTTGGCAAATTGCCGGGGGCCGCTCCAGGTACGGTGGCGGACCGAGGGGGAAGCCCATTGATGACGAACCGCAAGGCGTATATGGCTGCACTGATTACCGTGGTGTTCTGGTCCTCAGCCTTTGTCGGAATTCGAATTGGGCTCGGATCGTTTAGCCCCTATCACTTGGTCTTATTTAGGTTTTTGGTCGCGAGTTTGGTGTTTGTGGCCTTGGTGCCGATCTTTAAGATCAAGGCGCTGCCTCGGCGGTCCTGGTTGCGTGTCATCATGAGTGGATTAGTGGGCTTAACGATTTACCACACGGCTTTATCCATCGGGGAACAGACTGTGGACCCTGCGACGGCAAGCTTCATCATTGCTGGAGCCCCTATCATGTCGGCCATTTTGGCGTCGTGTTTTTTGAAAGAACGTTACACTCGTTGGGGTTGGTTGGGTGTTTTAATCAGTTTTCTCGGAGTAGTAATTATCACAGGGGTGGGGTCTTCTTTTCATCGTGACGCACTCCTGATTGTACTCTCTACCGTAGCGACCTCAGTCTATTTCGTGGTGGAGAAACCACTTCTGGCGACATACCGAACCCTAGATGTGACCGCTTGGGTTACGTGGGCGGGTACCGTCCCCATGCTCTTTTATTGGCATGGCTTTTTCGGCCAGTTATCTCGGGCTTCGTTCGATGCCGTCGGATGGATAATTTATATTGGGATTTTTCCCGCCGCACTGGCTTACCTCACGTGGAATATTGCGCTGGCGAACGCGGACGCGACTCAGGTCACCCCGTTTCTCTATCTAAGTCCCATCCTCGCGGCGGCTTTGAGTTGGGTTATGCTCCATCAAATGCCCGGCGCCCCGGTTTGGGTTGGAGGCACACTGGTGCTGGTAGGCGTCATTTTGGTTCAGCGTTATGGGAAGGAGAGAGGTCCCCTGGGGCGAGACCTCTCGGTGTCGTAATGTTAAAGCTAGCGCGCTGTTTTGACTTTTTGAATGAAGATGGACCCTAGGATAAAGTATAGGAAGGTCACAATAAACAAAATCCGATAGGCTACACCGAGATTGATGAGCAGTGCGAGTGGGGCGACCACGGCTCCGGCAATTAAGCCGGCCCCAACCTGAGCCAGGTTAAAGGATGCTTGCCAAAGACCCATGCTACGTCCCTCTAAACGGCCTGGCGGCAGGACATCCACGGCTAGGGCCCAGTCGGTGGAGAGGTAGATGCCATAGCCGAATCCAAACACCACGCCCATCACCATAATTAAAGAGATGTTTGTGGTAACGGCGAATACTAGAGCGGTGAGGCCCATAAGGCTTCCGCCGATTACCACTAGACTTTTCCGCTGGCCAAGGCGATCGCTAAGCCATCCAGCGGCCAAGACAGATACCAATGAGCCCACGGTGAGAAGAGCCAACAGGTCAAACACGGTGGATTCTGGATTACTAATGTGCGCCGTGAATTTTAGATAGTAAAAGAGGTAATTTTCGAGTGTGCCAAATCCCAACATGACCAACAATCGGGTTCCGAACACCCACCAAAAATCTGGATGCTGCCGGGGAGAGATCCACATGTCGCGGATCCAGTGAGTAGGCTCTGTGGACGTAACTGCCTGTCCCGAACTTTGCTCTCGAACGCCCCAATGCGTGATGGCCCAGCCGACAACAAGAAAGCCGGCCATAGCCCAATACACGGTGGTGTCTCCTAGGAGACGCGGCAAAAGCGCGCCAAATATGATGGCAAACTGCGTCATAAACCCCATATAGCCCGCTGCAGTGCCTCTTTGGGTATCAGGAACCAAGTCTGGAATGAGCGCCTGGTATGCGGCTTGAGCAAAATTCGATGAGAGTTGAACCAGCATGTATCCGGTAACAAAGATCCAGAAGTTATGTCGGGCGTAGCCCATCAGAAGGAGTCCCGCAATATTTCCGGAAGTGCCGGCAAGGATATAGGGGCGCCGGCGTCCCCACCGATGGCGCAGGTGATCACTGACCAACCCGCCCCAGGGCTGCACGACTGTGGCAATTAACGATCCAATGATGACTAGTATGGATAGCACGCTCGCTGAATGATTTCTTCCAACGAGATAGAGGACCTCACGGGGCACCACGATGATGATAAGGGCGGTCCATTGAACATTGGATGCGAACCAGTAAAAGCTTAGGTAGATATTCTGTAGGGTGGACAGATGTGGCTTCATAGGGAAACCTCATTTCCAGTGAATTGGGGCCACGCGAATATTCCACGGGCCCAGGTGTGGTTCCTGCAACAGTGCCGCCCGGTGGGACATTTCTTTTCCGGCCATCGGTTGGGTTCAAGACAGGGATCCGCTATAATGGCAATAGATTGCTAAGAGGAGGCGTCCTGTGGAGCGATGGGCCCGCATCAAAACCACGGTTCTTGACGTGGTGGGGGACACCCCCATGGTTTGGTTACAGCGCGTTGGTACTCCCGGCGGAGCAAGGATTGCCCTCAAACTTGAGTCATTTAATCCCGGGGGGAGCATTAAGGATCGTATCGCGCTCGCCTTGATTCAGGACGCCGCACACTCTGGAAGGCTTTTACCAGGCGGGACCATCGTCGAAGCAACGGCGGGTAATACCGGGATAGCGCTTGCGATGGCTGCCGCAGTGTTGGGATACCGTTCGATATTTGTGGTGCCGGATAAGATGAGCCCCGAAAAAGTTGGCATCCTGAAGGCCTACGGGGCCGAGGTGCGAGTGGTGGCGGACAAGCCGCGCTCGGATCCTGATAACTATCAAAATATTGCCAGAAAACTGGCCCAGTCACTGCCCGGAGGGTGTTACATGGGACAATTTGAGAGGCAGGCAAACCCGGAGGCCCATTTTTTGAGCACTGGTCCGGAAATCTGGAAGGATACCGGTGGGAATGTGGCGGCAGTCATTGCCGGCGCGGGTACGGGAGG
>JAKADW010000030.1 GCA_021820165.1 Bacillota bacterium | reverse complement strand
TTGGCGGCTTGAAATCGCGCTCGGGAGCGATTTCTGCGAAAATATGCAGAGGCTCAGGACTTTTCCATTTTCTTGGACGGAGGCGTGTTTTTAGGCGGAGGTGGTATAATACTCGGGAAAACCACCTAAAGCTGGAGGTGTGGTATGCGGGCCACCGATGTCGCCTTCGACATCTTGAAAGCAAAAGGCCAGCCGATCGAGGTCCACGATCTACTCGATGAGATTTTGGACCGTTTAGGACAAGACCGGGAGCCCAGACGCGTGTCTCAAATTTACACCGAACTGAACATGGACATCCGCTTTCAGTATCGTGGCAACACGGAGTGGGGGCTTAAGGAATGGGCCTCGCATGGTTCGGGCAAGGCTTCGATGCGAGAACGTGTGACTCAAGAGAGCGATGAAGGTGAAGAGTCTGAGAACGAGGACAGCTGGCAATAGCCGCCGTCCTTTTTCTTGAGCAAAATGATCAATGGGTGGTTAGGAGAGCGTAGCGATGGCCAAGTATGTGTTCATTACCGGCGGTGTGGTGTCTTCGCTGGGCAAGGGGATAACGGCGGCATCTTTGGGACGAATTTTGAAGGACCGTGGGTTGAAGGTCACCGCCCTCAAACTCGACCCCTATATAAACGTGGATCCGGGCACGATGAGCCCGCTACAGCACGGCGAGGTATTCGTCACCGAAGACGGCGCGGAGACCGACCTAGACCTCGGCCATTACGAACGATTTTTAGATGGGAATTTGAGTCAGGTTAACAATGTCACGACCGGCCGGATTTATTGGTCGACCATTATGAAAGAACGCCGCGGTGACTTTTTGGGGGGGACGGTTCAGGTCATCCCGCACATTACCAATGAGATCAAACGCCGCATCCGAAGCGTATCGGAGGCCACGGGCGCCGACGTGATCTTAGTGGAGATTGGCGGTACCGTAGGCGATATCGAGAGCCTGCCATTTTTGGAAGCCATCCGGCAGATGCGAAGCGATGTAGGTCGGGATGCTGTGATGTATATTCATGTGACTCTCGTGCCGTTTTTGCGATCGGCGCTTGAGGCGAAGACGAAACCTACCCAGCACTCGGTAAAAGAACTGCGTTCGATCGGAATCCAGCCCGACGTGATCGTTTGTCGGACGGAGCGTCCTCTCTCCAAGGACATGCGTGACAAAATTGCCAATCTCTGCGATGTCGATCGCCGGGCCGTGATTCAAAATGTGGATTCCGACTCCATCTATCGCGTCCCCTTGATGTTGCAGGAAGAGGGTTTGGATGAAATTGTCGCTGAACGGCTTAACCTTTCGCTGACTGCGTCTGATCTGGGCTCTTGGCGCAGCATGGTGGACCGGGTGAGCCGCCTGGAAGGCCGTGTGACTATTGCCATGGTAGGGAAGTACGTGGCCCTGCCAGACGCCTACTTAAGCGTGGTCGAGGCGCTGGTTCATGGCGGGATCTATCATCGCGTCGGTGTGGATCTGCGTTGGATCGACTCGGAGGCCCTGCAGTCGGGATCAGAAGAGGCAGATGCTCTGCTAAGCGGGGTGGACGGAGTCTTGGTTCCTGGTGGATTTGGCTACCGAGGGGTCGAGGGGATGATTGTCGCTACCAAATGGGCGAGAGAGAACGGGGTGCCCTTCTTTGGCATTTGCATGGGCCTGCAGGCGGCGGTGATCGAGGTGGCCCGTCACCTGGCCGGTCTAGGCGGCGCCAACTCGACGGAGTTCCTCGCCGAGGCGGATGCCCCGGTCATTGATTTGATGGTGGACCAGCAAGCCGTAGAGGATTTAGGAGGCACCATGCGGCTGGGCAGTTATCCCTGCAAGATACAGCCCGAGAGCTTGGCCTACGCGCTGTACCAAAACCGTTTGGTGTTTGAACGCCACCGCCATCGCTTTGAGGTGAATAATCGATATCGAGCCCAGTTGGCAGAACAGGGGCTGGTGGCCTCGGGGCTGTCTCCTGATGAGCGCTTGGTCGAGGTGATGGAGCTCGTGGGCCATCCCTGGTTTCTGGGCACGCAATTTCATCCAGAGTTTCTTTCTCGACCCAATCGGCCCCATCCCTTGTTTTCCGGGTTTGTGGGCGCGGCCGTGGATCACCGTCAAGCCGAGCGGCCTCAGCAGCTAGTCGCCAGAGTGGCTCAGAGCGGAGCGAAACTATAACAGACGGCACCAGGTCTTTCTTGGTCCGCGATGCTTTCGGCATACTCTGCATAGGCGAGAAACTCGCTAGCGTAGCCACGCCGAGAATGTCCCGAGAGGGCCTCCACCTGGTTTTCGAGCGCTGGCGGCAAGTCGGACGTCCGAACGGGGCCCACGGCTATTTGAATTCCGGCCAAGGTACAACGCTGACGCGACTGGTAGCGGCAACCGCTTACTTCGCACAAGATAAGCGCCATCGGGAACCCTCCTTTGTCTTGAGTGCTATGTTGATGGATGCTAGTGTGGCTTCAAGGATGGAAATCATACGGTCGGGGTCGGTTGTGTTTCATGAAGCCAGAAGCATATACTGAAGACAACCAAGCTTTTAAGCGACGCGTTGATGATGTGGATGTTGATAGACGGATAATTGGTTGGTTGATATCGTCTCCGAGGAGGGACCTACGATGGGTTTGCTATCGCGAGTTTCAACGATTTTTAAGTCCAAGGTCAATACGGCCTTAGATAAGGCCGAAGACCCCAGAGAAACCTTGGATTACTCCTACCAAAAGCAGGTAGAGCAGCTGCAAAACATTCGTCGGGGCGTGGCGGAAGTGGTGACATCGAAAAAACGGGTGGAGTTGCAGCGCGATCGTTTGCAGCAGCAGATTCAGCAGTGGGAACAAGATGCTCGCGATGCCGTGGCCGCCGGTCGAGATGATTTAGCGACCGAAGCTCTAACTCGCAAACAATCGGTGCAAGGACAACTGCAGGGGTTAGACAAGCAGATCGAAGACTTGGCTCGCGAAGAGGCTCGGATGATCGATTTGCAACAAAAACTCAAGGCTAAAGTGGAAGAGTTTCGTACCCAAAAGGAAGTCATTAAGGCGCAGTATTCGGCGGCGCAGGCCCAAGTCCGCATTGGCGAGGCCACCCACGGATTAGGGGAGGACATGGCGGATTTGCATATGGCCTTGGAGCGCGCTCAAGACAAGACCCAATCCCTTCAGGCCAGAGCGTCGGCGATCGATGAAATGGCCGATAGCGGGGCTTTGGCCCTGGACAGTGGCGGTTCTGGTGACAGTATTCGCGATGAATTGAATAAGATGCGCGGCAATACGGGGGTGTCAGAGGAGTTAGCCCGAATGAAGGAGGAGCTGGGGAAGGGAGATGCGCGGTGATAGTGAGGATTATGGCCGACGGCCAATATCGCATTTCCGAAGACGCATATCACCGTCTAACCCGCATCGATGATGATCTTTTGGCTGCCTTAGAAGCAGATGATGGGAACGCTTTTCACCATCTCTTCCACGATGCCTTAGCGGTCGTCCGGGAAGGGGAGCGGTTGGATGAGGCGGTGCTGCAGCCCTCTGATCTCGTCCTACCCCCTGAAGACACTAGTATGGAAGACGCCCGTCGGCTCCTGGAGAAGGACTCGTTTTGACATCGGGGCTTGAACATAACGGCCGGGCATTCCCCTGCTTAAGCTAAAGCCAAGAGCTGGGCGGTACTGCCAACACGGGTGGGCCACTAGGGCCAGAAAACAAACCCTTGGCTCTATAACCAGGATATAGGCTTGGAGTGGTCCCAAGCGAAGCCTGGTGGGGGATCTGGCACAAGACCCTGCTCCATCCCGACACGGTTAGGTGGGGGGAGCGTTCCGGAAGAGAAGGCCCCTCCACGACTGCTAGAGCGTACAGCCAACGTCGTTTGGCTGCTTTTTAGCGGTTTTTTCATCCTGCCTAGAGCGGGGGATTCCACAGAGCATACCAGCGTTCTTGGTCGGCTTCCACCTTGAGAGAGGTCTTTAACGTTTGGGCGAGCCGAAACTCAAATGCCACATCGCGGTTTTTGCCGGTCTTGGGCACGAATGGATAGAATGCGGCGCGGCGGTAGCTATAAATGAGATACCACCGACCGTCACGGCTCCGCGCCTGGTTTTGATGGTCAAAGGCAATCATCGAGGCGAGGAGGCTGTCGCCGTATCCCGATTCTTGAATCATTTCCGCCGTTAAATGTAGGGCATTAATCACATCTTCGATCTCGGAGGCTTGATAGACCATCCAGTGAAAGCCCATGTTGTCGGTATGCGAGGTGGCGGCCACGGGGAGGTCGCGTCCTCCGACCTGGAGCACATCATGGAGTTCCTTTTCCACCGCGTCGTAGGCCGCGTTGTCTACGGAGCGAAGGACCAAGGCGGCACGACCGGCAAAGACGCTGGATAACTGAGATTCGATGTCTAAGGTTGCCGTGCTCAATTGAAACAGCTGATCCGTTTTACCGGAGGCGACCTTGGTTCGGCCAAACAGAGCGTCAAAAAATCCCACAGAGGGCCCCCTTCTGGCTAACGCGCCTTGTTCATTTCCTGCTGAATGTGCTCCAAGTAGCGCATGCGGTGTTCGAAGTTTGGATGCGTTGACAAGAATTCCATCAAGCTGCCCTTGTTGATGGCGGGCATAATGAAAAAGGCGTTAAAGGATTCGGCTTGGCGCAAGTCCTGTGAGGGGGACTGCTTGACGCCGCGCTCAATCTTCGTTAGGGCGCTGACGAGATACCCTGGGTGCCCGGTGAGAATGGCCGAGCCCCGATCGGCCGCGTACTCCCGATATCGTGAAAGCATTCGAATCAGCACATAGCTAATCGCCCAGACCACAAACGAAGCCAGCCAGATGAGCATGATGATTTGCCCCGAGTTGTTGCGCCCGCGTCCACGGCCCCCTTCGGCCATCAAACCGAACAGGAAAAATTGCTGGACAATAATCGAAGCCACCATGGCAAAAAAACTCGCATAGGTGATGACAACCACGTCGCGGTTCTAAGAACCTGCTCGATGAGGCAATGGCGTCCTTGGCGGCGCGATTGAGCAAACTCAACCAAAAACAGACCACGGGGGCGGGATCGGACGTGATGCGTTGCATTTGATGAGGCATGGCACGAAGCGCGGCCATGCGTTGCTGTTGTCGTTCGGCGTGCTGAGCCCGTCGTCGGGCGAGGGATTGACTCCACTGATCGATGAGGATTTCGTGTTCTTGGGCCCAGGCTTCGATGGACGACATCCGGACGAGACGCATGGGAGCCGCACTTCGGTAGTGGGGGTTGTCGACTTCGATGGGATGGCATTGGGCCAGGACGTCGGCCGCGTGAGCACGGGAGATGGCGAGGTGCTGACTGACCGTCGCCGTCGTGATCCACTGGTCGAACCACGCCCGCGCGAGCACATCGTCGGAAATCGCAGGGTCCGATGTCAAAGCGCGGTCGGGTTCCGGCGATTCTCGCACCCAAGCCGGTTCTTTCGAGTCGTAAGGGGAACCGCCGCACTGCACGAAGGCAGCGGCCGAGGGAATCGTCGCGGACGGTTCAGGGAGCATCTGAAGAAGATGGCGCAACGTTTCATAGGTGAGAGGCTGATCAATCTCCAAGGCATCGAGACGAATGCGCAGAGATTGGAAGGCGGCACGGTGCCGCACGACGGTTTCCGCTTGCGTGGTGACGCGGCGTGATGCGGCGTGCGCAAGGGCTTGGTCGCTCTGTTTTCCCGGAAGCCCGGAAGCGCGCATTGGCACGGTTTGAGGCGTGGTGGGCGGCGTCGGCTTCCAGTCGGTCGCCATGAGCGTCACTGAATCGTCTTCGCGATCGCTTCGACTTCCTTCACGGCGAGATTCGCTAGCTCGGCCGTCTCGTTGACGCTGAGACCCTTAAGCAAGAGGCGTATCGCGGTCGCCCGCCGTTCCTTTAGTTCGCCCGTCAGTTCCCCCTCCCGCTTGGCGGTTTCGATGGCGGTGGCATAATCGTGCAACGCCTTTTGCCGGGCCTCGTAGCGCTGGCGGGTTTGTTCATCCTGGCTCAAAAACTCCAAGGCATTAAAAGCTTTCTCCATGATCGGATCTCCTTCCACCAGATGTGCGCGCTCGGACGCCGTCTGCGCTTTCAAAAACGCAAGCCAGCGCAGGAGCACCGTCTGTTCGTGCAATATCGACTGAGTGAGCTTCGGCAACTCGAGAAAATGCAACGTCACATGGTCCGAAAACACTGACCCGTCTTGATTCCGGAGGGTGAAAATATTATGCACCCGGTCGTTGGCAATTTCCACAAAATCGAGCACGTTAATGGCAATGGCTGGGCGTAACGTATGATACGCTTCGCGTTCGTGCAGTTGGCCTTCGTAGAGCTTGGCCCAATAATACAAGCTCCGCTCTCGCATTTCCCCGGTGTTGCGGATTTGGATTTCGATGTCCACGAGTGTCGCCTGGTCCGTCCGGGCGGCGATATCCAACACCGACATCTTGTCCGTCAAGGCGTCTTTGTCGATAGAGGGATTCAAGAGCTGCACCGACGTGACCCGAGGTGCCCCCGCATCCTCAAAGATGCCATTGAGAAAGGCGATGAGGATATCGGTGCGTTCTTCGTCGCCAAACAACCGCTTAAACAAAAAGTCGACCAATGGACTTAAGAGTCGCTCATCGGCCACCGGGTCACCTCCTCTAGGATGTATTGTATCCGAAGGGGTCACGCATGGCTATCGCGCGGCCCAAATCTGGGGGAGAGTCTGATGCACCAACGCATTGTTCCAGGTCCGTGGCAGGATGTCGCGCAGGCGTTGTTTTAATGCGGCGAAGCGCCCGGCGCCAGCGCCTGTTTTAATCCACCGCTCAGTCCGGAAGACCGTCTGAAATCCCCGGTCTTCCGGCGGTTCCGCGTGCCAAACATCCTCCACAGCCTGCGCGAAGGCCCAATACTGGACGCGCCGCTCATAATCCGGAATACCGTCCGGCTTGACCTCCCAGAAGCGATTCTCCCCATCGGTCAACGAATGGTAGATATTGATGGTCATCCCGGATTGTGACGGAATGCCGTTCGGAAGAAGGTCGTCCCACCGCTCGCGTCTCCGCTCCCACCTGGCGCGGCGCATGCCCTCGGGAGGGTCCGTATGATTCCAGTACGCATAGTCCTCGACCGCTGGCAGCGATCGCCAGATCCGGTGGTACTCGTCAGATTCCGCGTATAGTAGCACGTAGAGCCCGGTCCGATGCGGAATCGCTGTCAGGGAGCAATCCCAATCGTACGCTGGGTCGCGCTCTTGGGTGCGAGCGATGGTCGCCTGGTGATCCGCAATGATCTGGCGTGCGATCCAACGGAGATCCGTGTCCAGGAACGGGCGCGGACTCTCGATGGGACCGGTCGCGTATTCCCGCCGCACCGCATCGACGAACGCATCGTAGGTCGGTTGCAACACGGCCTCATCGAGAATTTGGTACACTAGTTCGGCGCATTTCTGTTGATAGGCGGCGTGCGCTATCCCTTCCACCTGCCGACGGAAGTCGAGCACCAACGCGTTCAGTTCCGCAATAGTTTTAGCCCGAACGCGCGTGCCGTGTTCGATGTGTGTGCTCATGCCCGCACCTCCTGGTATGCGAAAGCGGTCCCAAAGCGTGACAGGGGTCATTGATGGGAAGTCGACGAATCCCGTCACGAAAGCGAAGGCGAATAGCGCTTCGCTCAGGGGATTGCGACCGGGAGAAGAATCCGCCCAACGTCAAAAATGTCTCCCTAGGTCAAACACGCTTTGAGCCACTCACGGGTCTACGGTAAACCGCCATGACCGTTCTCTTAAGCGATCGGTGATCATCCCCTGCCAAAATCCCGACTTCCGGACTTTTTAAAAAGCGGTCGGCCGCTAAGACGACGCGGTGCGGGAAAGCGTCAGGGGAGGCGGCAGAGTGTCTTGAGGAATCCACCCATGGTGCGACAACCGAAGCCAGGCCTGTTCGGCATCTCGACACCAAGCCCGCGGGGCACGCCAGTGCAGTTGGGCACCTTTGGTGACGTTGCATCGGTGGCAGGCTCCGGCGAGGTTTTCCGAACGATCCGAACCGCCGCGGGAACGCGGGATGACGTGATCAAACGTGGCCCGATGCAGCTGATACACGGGGCGTGGCATCCCGGCGGGCCGTCGCCAAAAGATGGGGGTTTGGCAATAGGTGCAGGCGGTCACTGCGGGTTGGGTGGAAGGATAAGGATGCCAGAAGGCGCGTTGCACGTGCGGAAGATAGGTTCCTGCGGGCGGTGCGGGATCGAAAATCACGGGCACTTCGGTCCAGTGGCGCTCTTCGGCCAGTACCCACGTCGTGAGGCCGTCCACCAGCATCCACCACGGCGGGCGGCCAAAAGGAATGACATGAATGGGGGTGCAAATGCCCGATGTTCGTAGCAACTGGCGCTTTTTTCGGAGCGTGCGCCGAAAGGACGGAGTATCCATGGACGCTTGAAAGGCGGGTTGGATGCGAAGCGATGTGCGGGGAACCCATACAGCTAAATGAGCCATGTCAGACACCTCTAGAATGATGATGAGAAAGAGAAATTAGCGAACAACGCGCAGACGTTACCGGTTGGAAGCGGCCATGCTTTGAAATTCAACACGGGATGTCGATGATGAGGAAACGCCTCGGGCGGACCCCTGTTAAGGGGCGCTGGCCTGTTGAACAAGATGGACAAAATTTTTGATGGATGAGTAGCGTGCTTTAAAAGGCGGCGGATGGTCGGATTCGAACCGACGACCTTACGCGCTGGCATACGCTCTTACCGATTGAGCTACATCCGTGGATACGGATGGCCGGATTCGAACCGACAGCCTTATGCACCAGCGTACGCTCTGTCCACTGAGCTACATCCGCGTGCGATGCGGAAGAGCACACTCGAAAACATCGTATCCATCCCAAACGGAATTTCGCCCGGAACCATGACGGGATCCGTGCGAGGCACCAGGGAATCATCGTGCATTGAAAAACCGTGCGGCATTCGCCTAGCGCGATGATGCACGTCATGCGCCCGTGTTGCACACGGTCGTGTTCACCTTCACCTTATCAAAAGGGATCATGGCGGCCGGTCCTGCCCCGGCTGGGCCCGTCACTGACGACGTCCGCACCATAACGAACGTAGGGCCGCTGCGTCTCACGGTGTCATCTCGCCACCTGCGCCATGGTATCGTAGTAAAGAAAATATGGCGAACGCTGCAGGAATCGAACCTGCCCAGCAAGATTTGGAGTCTCGCTCGCCAGCCTTGGAACATGAGCGTCCGAATAAGTCGGGTTGCGCCCGCTGCGCAGTCACAACCCCATCAGCATTGTGCAGATAGCAACACCCGGTGAAAAGGATTTCTTTGCGGTGACCGAGCGGACGATTCCCTCTTCGATGGCAAATAGCCGGAAATTGTCACACCGTCTTTCCGGATATTCCCCGGCGGGGACGCCGGGGAAACCCGACTCGGAGTCTCCCGGTAGGACAAAAGCCGACTTTTATGTTAGTCAAAGTTGCTGGCAGAGTCCAAGGACGGGGGGGATGGGGATGTCCACGTGTCGATCACACGCACGGCATGTACGATATCTTCGATCATCGATGGGGAAATGCCGTGCATCTGCATGGCCGTACGCCAGCGCTGTTCTGTGTGGGAGATGGTTTCCTGGGGGTTGGGAGTCAACAATTCGGGTAAGGGAGTCGAGAGCGCACTCGCTAAGGCGGCCACCCAGTCTATGTGGGTCGACGTAATCTTGGCGTGTTCCAGCGTCCACAGCCATGTTTCTCGCATCAGCGGTTGATCGGGAAACTTCGCGTGCCACCGAAGATTCGCGCGGCGGATGAGTTCCTTTTGCGTCCATTGACGCTGGAGGCGTTCTTCTCTGACGCGCATGCCAAGGTGCTGGATGAGGGTGGGTTCCATCGACAAACATCTCCTTTTTTCGGATCGACTGACGACGCAGTGCCTTCCCGTCATGAACCGTGCCCCGTATCGTATCTGTGGGCATCCACGCCTCGCACGGAATCAGGATGGGATTCGTGCGAGGCACGAGGGTGCCGCGGTAGAGAGGATTACGCGGACGGGTTGGCCTTCGTCGAAGCGAGCAGGTCTTTGGCCACCGCTAACCGCCGCGCCCGCGCCCAGGCTTGGAATTTGGGGTGGGACACGATGGCGGCAGGCCATTGATACGGAACGCCCGGGGCTTGTTCCCACCATCCAGCCTGGCCGTCGTCGTGAACTAACCACACGCCGACGGTGGACCTATCGGCGTGGAGAGGACGCACGACGCCGCGCGTGGTGGCCTGACGGAGCCAGGCTTGAACGGACTGAGGCGGTTTGGAGAGCGGAGTCCTGCGTAGGAAGGCGTCCGTTCCCATAAGCCGCAAGGGAATCTGATCTTTGGCGTCTAAGGATAATACCCAGGGGGAGACGCGCGGGATCACATACTCCGCGTGCAGCGTGTCGATGGCATAGTGCCGGGCGTGTTCGGAAGACAAAAACGCCCCATATACGATGATCGGATCGTTGGAATCGGACGCGTCGATGGCATCGTCGGATTCGGCGGGGCGATCGCGCAGCGCCCAGAGCAGGCAGGCTTGGGTATCGAGATCATAGTGCGCACGACCGTCGTGCCAAACCGGACGCACGTCGCGATTGACGGCCGGGCTAAGATAGACCACATGGGACACCGGAAACTGGACGGTGCCATTGTCGAGCAGCCATCCGGCGTAATCGGGGCCATCGTCGTGGGCGTCGTCGGCATCGTCGGACTCCCAGGCCCAGTGTTGAAAGAATTCTGGAGGGGCTCCTCCTTCCCGGGTGGCGGCCAGACGCGAGGGATTCCAGGCATCCGAAACCAGGCCGTGGGCATTCGCTTGAGGAATCGGGACCGCGTGATGACGCTCCAGGCGATTGGTGTGAATGCGTTGCAGACAGGCCATGAAGCGAGGGTCATGCAAGGAACCGGACACGCTGGTGTCCACGAGAATGGGCGGGCACGTGACGCGGTGGTGTTGGGTGCACCAGGTTTGGCGGGCCCAGATGCGTGCGGACACCTCATCGGCGAAGTACTTGCGGGTGGCGCCGTATCCCCATGGGGTACCGGGAATGACCGGATAGTAGCCCCGGTCGGTCTCATAGCGCAGCGTAGGGGGGGCAATTCGTCGAGCGAAAGGACTTTGAGTAGACATCAACGCAACCTCCTTCAAACAACGCACAGGGATGTTCGCAACCGGCGACGGGAAATCGAAGCGTATCGGAAAAGAAGCCTGAATGACGCGGCCGCCCGGGGGCGTCGGGTCTCGGAGGAAAGCCTGGCGATCCGAGACGCGCGGGGCCCTGGCGGCTATCGCTTTAGGCCGACACGTGGGAAAAATCGTACGAGTGATAGGCGATGGCGTGGGACGGCACCTCGGGATCGGGGCCATTGCGGTTTAAGGCGGTCGCAATCGCCGAAGGAGACCATCCGGTCCAATCGGCCAGGCGATCAATACTCCACGCACGGCGCGCCAGCACCTGCAAATACGGAATCATGGCCGGATCAATCGCGTCCGGGCGTTCGG
>JAKADW010000029.1 GCA_021820165.1 Bacillota bacterium | reverse complement strand
AAACACCAAGGCATGAGTGGGTCTCCGTCGGGATCCGTGGCCTTGGCCACGGTCACTACCTGGCATCACAACCGCGGGCTCACCGCGTGGTGCACCGATCGAAACCTCACGCTCGAATGGGGTAGCCTGAAGATTCTTTGGCACTTTAAGCTATTGAATTGCACAGGTCGAAAATTTTTGAGGCTCGAATTTGGATTCGCGATCGGCGACGTCAGCCCCGGATGGAGGCGCGAAGGCCAGCGGCTAACGAGAGCGTTGTTGCGCTGTGACACATACGCCATCGATGGCACGTTGACCACATGGTGTGGCTTTTCACTAAAAATGCTTGGGTCTTCGGAAGAATCTGGATCGGATCGGCATGCCGGCGATTGTACGGTTGGCAAGCTGCTTCTCCGTCCCATCCGAATTGGTAGCGACTCAGTGGTCCACCACTGAGTCGCTACGTGATATTAATCCTTAAGGCTTCCGCTCAACACACCATTGGAAATATAGTTTCGTAGGAATGGGAACAAGATCAGCATAGGAAAAATGGAAATAAAGGACCCCAGCATAACCAGAGGATATAGAGGAGCAGCACCCGGGGTGGTAATGGTTGAAACCCAAACACTTAATCCGACGGTACTTGGGAACAGTGTTGATTTATTTAACAAAACGAGCGGTAGGAAAAAATTATTCCATGCTGCAATAAAGGCAATCAATAACAACGTGACTAATCCGGGAAAAATTAGCCGTAGAACAACACGTACGAATATCCAAAATTCTGAGGCACCATCTACTCGGGCAGCATCCAATAATTCACTAGGCACCGTGCTTCCAATGTACACCGACATGAAATACACACCAAAGGGATTGACCAACATGGGTAGAATGACGCCAATGTAGGAATTCAGAAGACCCAAGTCTCTTTCCAAAATAAAAATAGGAACCACAAGAACAGCGCTGGGTACCATCAGGGCCGACAACACGAGCCAAAACACCGTGCCGTGCCCTTTAAAATGGTATTTGGCTAATACATATCCGACCATCGCACTTAACAATGCGCCGACCACCGCCGTTACCACGGCGTATATGACGGAGTTGAAAATCCACCGCCAAAATTCTCCGCCTTTATAGGTCGACAAGGTCTTGAGATTGGATATAAGGTTCCAATGATTTGGAAAGGCGAGCATGGGAGTAGTAAATAGCTGTTCGGTACTTTTGGTGGTATCTATAGCCAGCCAGAGAACTGGAAAGAAAAAATACCCTAACATGATGACTAGCAAAGCTGTGGTCAAAACAGTGGACCCTGATTTTGCATACTGAATTTTTTTGTTTAACTCCGCGTTCGGCCTATTTACGTTGTTTAAACGAATGTGTTCGACCATTTCCGTCACCCCCGAGTGTGCGTAAATCAATGCCTGTCAAGTGCCATATGGTCATGATGCCTTCCTTGTTAGCCTAAGGAATATAATCGATGCGCCCATGGTGATGATGGTCATAATCACAGACATTGCCGCAGCGAGATTAATGTTCAAATAGGAAAACGCTGTGGTGTAAATAGACAAATTTGGTGAATAGGTACTCGAAATCGCAGTTAGCGACGACAAAATGTATGGCTTATTGAATAATTGCAATGCTCCAATTATAGACAGAACAATGGTTAAAATAATCGTAGGACGTAGCAGTGGGAGCTTAATGTACCGAGCGACCTGCACCTGGTTACAGCCATCCAACATGGCCGCATCATAAAGTTCTTGAGGAATGCTCGTGAGGGAGGCAAGATAAATAGTCATGTTATAGCCGGTCCATTCCCAAACCGAAATGTTGACGATTGCGTAGAGAACTTCTGAAAGATTGAGGGGCCGTATTAATGGTCCGCCAAAAATGCTTAAAATATTGAGGGCACTATCGAGGTTAGGAGCATAGAGAAATCCCCACATAATCGCCGCAATCACAGCGGGAACAGCGTAAGGCAGAAAGTAGATTAGACGGAATAAAGTTTTCCACTTGATTAATGGACTGTCCAGAATTAACGCAAGTATTAATGCCAGAACCAGCATTATTGTCACTTCGATTATTCCGTAGTACACAACGCGCATGATTGACTTCCAAAATGCTCCATCATGAAACACTAAAATGTAATTTTTCAAACCACTGAAGGTTGTGACGCCAAAATGGTTGACGTATAAGCTGGAAATCATGGCGTAAACGACCGGAAACACAAAGAAAAAAGCAAACAAGAGAAAAAACGGTGTAATAAACACATAAGGAAAATATCTTCGTGACACCATCGGGGTTACCGTCCTTTCATGCGGTAGAGTGCTACCGATCCCGACACTGAAGCTAGTCAAATCGACAATTCACATCGTGAGCTTTCAGCGCGTTAAGGTTCTCGCATGATAAAATATTTTGTAAATATTGTGGCTAAGGCATACACCTACACCAACATTCATATCGAAGACACTTACTTAACCATCACCAGATACTTTAGACAAAGGAAAATCTTGTACTGGTAGAAAACTAATACTCTCCTGATAGTATTGGCCCCAGAATTCAGAGGGGCGCATTGAAAAAGCCAAAAGGGGTGACCTTCACCCCTTTTGGCTATGAACTGACTTTGTAGCCTTGGCTTTGACCGAAACTGATTACTTGCTTTTGCAATGTCTTTAATGCTGAGTCCCATGATATGGAACCGGATGCGGCTTTTGCAAAGTCCACCGACAGTTCGTTATGGATATAAGCTGTCCATGGACTCCATTCGAAGTTGGGGTTTACATGGGCGGCGGCTGGTTTGAAGACTTCCGGATTCACTTTTTGGTTGCCGAGAACGGCTAGCGGCAAATTGAATGCTGGGGCTTCTGGGGCATTTTTGTCGGCTGGATATAATCCCCGTCCTCCCTCCGGGATGGGAGTTGCATCCAGAGCTATCCCAGCTTTGCTTGTGTTTATCCAGGCCGCAAACAGGGCCGAAGCCTGCGGATGAGGCGATTGTACTGTCACCGCGTTGGCTGATCCACCCCAGTTGGCATCTTCGAATTTACCGGGAACCCACTGAGGAATCTTGCGGCCTGTCCAATGTTGGGAGCCTGCCTTGATGTAAGGGGCTAGATCATAGGTAGGGTACCAGGCGGCAGCAATAATTGACGCGTAATTGCCGTGCCCTTCTTCGCTTTCCCAACTTGGGGTGAAGGCTGGAGTATACTGTACGGCGCCTTCGCGAATTAAGGAACCCCAATAGTTTGTGACTTTTTCAATAAGGGGGGTCGTGAAATCTACTTTCCAGCCATTCTTGGTCTTCACAAAAGGCCGTGCGCCAGCCTGCCAGAGTAAACCTAGATACCATGTTGAGCTTGTACTGGGGAAAAATGTCATATACTTAGTGGGGTTCTCCTCGTGATATTTGATAGCATCCTTGGCATAAATAGACCAAGTGGTTGGTGTTGCTAACCCATATTTCTTAAAAAGCTTGGGCCGGTAGAGCAAGGCTAATGGACCTATGTCTTCTGGCATCGCATACACTTTGCCTTGTTGACTTACTTGATTCCAAACCCATGTCGGGAAGTCCTTTTTGTATGAATGTACGTAAGGAGAGATATTAACAAGCCCACCCGTAGCAATGAATTGGGGCAGATACTCATATTCAATTTGTACGACATCAGGTGCGCCTTTCTTGGCCTCTATGTCTGTAGATAACTTTGTGAATTCTGTTGCACCAGCACCGACGTCTGTATGCACTACTTTAATGGTAGGATAAGCTTTTTCAAATGCGGCAATGACGTGTTTGGGGTTTGCTGTCCATGACCACCAGGTAATGGTTACGTGCTTATTGTAATGTTTTAAAATCTTTATCGGTTTGGGTGCAGCGGAAGAAACTCCACACCCGGCAAGCAGAGTGCTTGCCGTAGCCACTGCTCCGATTATTTGTAATTGACGCGAAATTCTCATTAATACTCCTCCTCAATGGCGGTTTGTAACACCAGGTGAAGTGACTAACCAAAGATGATTTATCAAATAGTAACACATAATGTTGAGAATGTGTTACTATTTATGTTGTTTAATGACAATTTCTGATTTAGGGAACAATACAGTAAAATTCTTAGGTTGTTGGGAATGGACTTATTTGTTTGAGTGAATAATCAAGATCAGTTGGAAGCTAAGGTGTAGCAGTTGCCGATGGAAAGTTGAGGGAAGTAGCATGAATAATATGAAGCAGCAGCGATTGTACTATGGTGGGGACTATAATCCTGAGCAGTGGGACGAAGCAACATGGCGAGATGATATGGAGTTGATGCGGACGGCAGGCGTTAATCTTGTCAGTCTCGGTATTTTTAGTTGGGCAATACTTCAACCTGACCGTTATACTTACGATTTTTCCCTGTTAGATCGCATGATGGACATGTTGTATGAAAATGGGGTTATGGTTGATTTGGCGACGGCTACGGCTTCGCCTCCAGCATGGATGGTGACGGAATTTCCTGACGTTTTGCCTATTGATTCAAACGGAAGCCGGTACTCGCATGGGTCTCGGCAACATTACTGCCCAAACAGTATGGTATATAGGCAATTTGCCGGATCTCTTGTAGACAAATTGGCGCAACGCTATAAGAATCATCCCGCCTTGGTAATGTGGCACGTAAACAACGAGTATGGCTGTCATATTTCGCAATGCTACTGCGATGTGTGTCAGGCAGAATTTCGCCTATGGCTGAAACACCGCTACCAAGATATCCATACTCTCAATGCAGCGTGGGGCACGTCGTTTTGGAGTCAAAAATACTATCACTGGAATGAAATCCCCTTGCCGCACCACACACCGACCTTTGCTAATCCAGGTCAGCAACTTGATTACTCTCGCTTTATGTCGGACAGTCTTTTAGCTTGCTATCGCAATGAGACAGCCATTATACGCGCGGTCACACCGAACGTTCCAATTACCACGAATTTTATGGATTTTTTCAAGCCGTTGGATTATTGGAACTGGGCAAAACACGAGGATGTGGTTTCGTGGGATAGTTATCCTGATCCTGCAGAAGGAGTGCCCGTTAAGGCCGCAATGAATCACGACATGATGCGGAGTCTCAAACACGGGCAGCCCTTTTTGCTGATGGAGCAAACGCCTAGTGCGGTGAACTGGCGAGCGCGCAACCTGGTCAAACGCCCAGGAATCATGAGGTTATGGAGTTACCAGGCTATGGCGCATGGGGCTGACGGTATTTTGTTCTTCCAATGGAGAGCGGCCCGGGCCGGGGCGGAAAAGTTCCACGGGGCGATGGTGGGTCACCATAGTCAGGGAAAGGACCGTGTATTTCACGAGGTGTCCCAGTTGGGGGAAGAACTGGCGCGATTGGGAGACTTAATCGGCTCTCGCGTCCCTGCGCGGGTCGCAATCGTGTTTGACTGGAATAACTGGTGGGCACTCGAATTGGATTCAAAGCCGAGCATTGATGTGCGTTATTTGGAACAAGTCATGAAGTATTATCGACCGTTATTTGAGAAAAATATTGCGGTGGATTTTATTGAAGCTGCGGGCGATTTTACTGCGTATGATTTAGTGATTGTTCCGACGTTGTACCTTTCGGATATGGCCATTGCGCCGGGCGTGCAGGATTTCGTTTCGCGGGGGGGAACGTTATTGGTCACCTTTTTTAGCGGAATTGTGGACAACAATGACCGAATTCAACCCCACGGCTATCTGGGACCTTTTCAGGATGTTTTGGGTATCGTGGTAGAAGAGTTTTCCCCAATGGGAATGGAAGAGCATAACGCTGTCAAGATTGATGTGGCGACGCCCTCTTATTCTCGCCGAACGTACCAATGTGATTTGTGGGCAGATGTTATCTCGCTGAAAACCGCGAAGCCCTTAGGGACCTTCACCAAAGATTTTTATGCAGAAAGGCCAGCGGTGACCATCAATAATTTTGGTAAGGGCACCGCCATCTATGTGGGAACCCAGCCCGAACGGATATTCATTGAGGAATTGTTAGGAGATTGCCTTCAGAAACACGAAATCAAGGCACCTCTGTCTGTACCTCAAGGAGTCGAGGTGACTCAAAGGCAAAATACTGAGAGCCAATTCACCTTTCTTCTCAATTACAATGCGGAGGCCGTGACCGTTCGGTTATTAGAACCCGCCGAAAATGTGTTGACGGGTCAAACCTGTGCTCACACACTGAATTTGGAGCCTAATGGGATTGCGGTTTTACGGCAAGAACGGATCAAACCTTCCCCAAATTGACTTAAGCAAGTACGCCGAGGATTTCGACAGGGGGCGTAGCGGAGAAATTGCGCCACGAAGTTTCGTTTGAGATTAGAGCGGATCCGCGAGGGCGTTGTGTCGGCGAAACCATCAAGCCACCCCAGGCGGCTGGGGCACAATGGCCTCGGTCGTGAGTGTTGAGAAAAGGCATCCCGAAGATGTCGCGTGTGGCCCACGAAGGTGAGCGGTGAGCGGACACCAGTTCTCGTCGAAAGTACGGTTCGATGATGTCAAAATTGAGGGCCTTTCCCTCGTCCAGCTTCGCGAAGCCGACACCTTACTGACGGCTTTCGCGGCACCCAGCGAAGAGGGGGCACGCGCGTGGTTCGGTCTTGAACGTAGAACGTGTCTGGCCGGTGATGGCAAGGGAAACGCCCTATAAGTGGAGTCCGCTAGGGGGGAAGGTACCGAGTCATCAGGAGGGGTGGGCCGTCGATAGCAGTGAGGAAGCGGCCGTAATGGCAGTGGAGGGAAGGGGGCGGACGAACTCTATGAGACCTCGGGCCAGCCTTCGGGGAGGAGCCGTGGGTTCGCAGCGTCGGCCGTCGGCCAGAAAGGGTTCGCACAAGCCGGATGAGCTGAGAGGTTTACGTCCGGAATCTGTGGGGGGCTGGAGGTGAACTTCCTCCGGTCTTCCTGGCAAATCTTGTGCAAGACACACCTTTAAGGCAGTGAAACACGGCGAAAACATCGGGAGCGTCTATGGGGATGCCGTGCCGCCATGACGCATTCATTAAGAACTATTCTCCTAAATTTAGATGATAAGGACGATGAGGACAATGCGGCCCCGTGAACGACAAGAACGGATCTTGACGTGGATTGCGCAGCACGGTTCTGGTTCGGTTCCTGAGTTGGCAGCTCTTTTGAAAGTATCTGAGATGACTGTCCGCCGAGACTTGCGGACTCTGGAGAATGCTCAGTTGCTGAACCATGTCATCGGGGGGGCAGAGGTGCCCCATAGTGCAATGGAACTGGCATTTGAAGTGAAACGCCGGCTCTATCTAGCGGAAAAAGAAGCGATTGCCCGACGAGCGTTGCAATTGGTTGAACCGAATATGACTATTGCCTTTTCTGCGGGTACGACAACATGGGCGATAGCGCACCAACTCCGAGGATTCCAACAGCTGACCTTTGTGACGAATTCGACGAATATTGCACTGGAACTCCAACTGCAGGGATTTTCCCAGATCGTGCTGAGCGGGGGTAACTTTCGAACCCCATCTGACGCCTTGGTCGGCCCGTTTGCCGAGTATACTATTCGCCGTTTGCATACGGATTTGCTGTTCTTGGGAGTACATGGGTTGGACCCCAATGAAGGAATCAGTACTCCTAACATTCAGGAAGCCGCAATCGATCAGGCTTTGATCGAACAAGCGGCTCGAGTGGTTGTAGTTATGGACCACACCAAATGGGGTGTGCGTGCATTGGCACGCATCGCGCCTATCTCGCAAATACACGCTGTGATTACCGTGGATGTGGAGACAGCCCAGGACCATATTGCCAATTTACGAAGGAGGGGCGTGCAAGTGTTGACGGTTTCTAGTCCGTCGGAGATGTTCGAGGAAGGAGATGGAAATGTCTGATCAGATCATCCGCACAGTGTCAGCGCATCCCGATGGTCGGCGAAGGGTATTTTATCGGGCGGTGAAGCCAGAGAGGACCGCACGCCGTGAAGCCACGGTGGTGACCGGATCCACGGTCTTGGCCTCGAACATTTCCACGGCCTTAGAAAATATGGGGACAGTGGTGTTGAGGGTTGCACGCAGTCTCGGCGGCTATAGAGGTGCACAGGTCTATCACGGCACAGCAGCTTTGCCAGAAATCTGGGAAAGCATTATGAACCGCTATACCGTGCAGACCGTTATCCACACTGCAGCACTCGACCCGCTCGAACAATCTAATCCTTCCGACGTTTTCGACAACATTGTGGCCGAAGGAGCGGCGATGCTGAAATTTCTCTCGAATTGCGGGCAGTCCGTTCGTGTCATTTCTGCATCACACCGCACTGCCGCGCAATCACCAGGCGACTCCGACTATCCTCTGTCTGTCTATGGGGAAAACTTGCGGCAACTTGAAGGGCAATTGGCGTTATCTGTTGGGCAAAGAATTACGGGTGTCGTGGTCTTGCGCTTTGGAAAGATTCTGGTCCGCGAGGGCAGCTCTGTTACGGACCTTTGGGGAGACAGGTTGGCACCGGGAGGGCCAGAAGTTGATTGTCTGCCGCTCGAAGATGCTGTCAACGCTTTTGTCTGCGCCCGAAGTTTGGATGTTTATCCCGCGACTTTCTGGGTTGCAAGCATTGCCTCTGGTCAAACTTTTTCTATCAACGGGGGCGCTATGCCGCAGGGCCAAGGAGCCTGGCCCCTGTCGGGAAGTTTGGACATGGCCCGTGAGGTTTTGCATTGGATGCCTGACAGAGAACACTTACGCCGAATTATACGGATTATGACGACTGGAGAGGACATGCCCAGATGATCACGTTGCGGCAAGATGTGCTGTCGGGCGATTGGGTCAGCATGAACGGTGGCCGGCAGTCCCGGCCCATTACACATGCAGGCACGGTATGCCCGTTTTGTCCCGGCCCAGAAGGGGAAGTGGGAGAAATACTATTTGACGTCGCTGTTTTTGAGAATAAATTTCCGTCACTTCACCATCCCGGGAATGCCGAGATCATCGTGTATTCCCCTGACCATCATGATGACTTGGGCTATATGCCCGTCTCTCGTGTGGATTTGATCTGGCAAGTCTGGGCGGAACGCATCCGGGTATTGGAACAAGAAGAGGGCACCAAGGCCGTTTTCGTTTTTGAAAACCGCGGGCAGAAAGCCGGTGCCACCATCGCTCATCCTCATGGGCAAATCTATGCCTATCCCTATATCCCTGCCCGAATCGCCCGGGAGATGCCGCGATTCATCCCGAATTGTCCTTTGTGTGCTTCAGGGCATTCGGACGCTATTCTCCTGTTGCATGGGAATTTCTGGCGTTTGGAAGTGCCGGCTGCAATGCGGATGCCATATCAGGTGCAACTGGTGCCTCTGCGGCATATTCCCGGGCTGTCAGATGTGACCCCAGACGAACGTGCGGAGGGGGTGCAGATGATGCAAGCAATGCTGCGGACTTACGATCGATTTTTTGGGTTTCGGACGGCTTTGGTCATGGGCTTGAATCAAGCTCCAGTCACGCGGCTGCCCTATCACTTCCGCTGGGACTTTCTTCCGATAGACCGGGGAGGCGGCAAGATTAAATATCTAGCGGGGTCAGAATTGGCGATGGGAGCCTTTGTGGTGGATATGGTGCCAGAACAAGTGCACGATCGCCTAGGACCTATCCTCGACCGAGAGTATCATGAGGAGGTGAACAAATGACACATGAGCTGTGGAGCACTCAGGGGGTAAAGGAACAGTTTACGAACCGCTTCCACCGTCCCTCGGAAACTGTTTGGAAGGCGCCAGGCCGCGTGAATGTCATCGGGGATCATACGGATTATCAGGGTGGTTTTGCTTTGGCGATTGCCGTCCCCTATTCCACGTGGATCGCGGCGGCCCGAAGGGAAGACGGCATCGTGCGTGCCGTCAGTGACTATGAAAATACGCAAATTGTCATGACGTCCTCACAGCGTGAGCAAATGATAGAGGGGCCACGGCCCCTGAGCGGGCTGGCGGGGTTTCTTACAGCCATCTGGGATCTCATGGAGGTGAGTGACGGGGCGGATCTCTGGATAGGCACGACGCTCCCGGTAGCGAGCGGATTGTCATCGTCGGCCGCCCTGTGCCTCGGCTTGCTGGCCACGGTGAGCCATTGGCAAGCCCCATCGGTCAGCGCCTATTCCCTGGCAACGCTGGCACAGCAGGTGGAAAATCGTTATCTGGGCGTGCAGACTGGTATTTTGGACCCCTTGGCGATCGCGCTGGCGCAAGACGGCTCCGCGTTATGGGTCAACGCTGCTCAGACAGAAGGACACTCCGTGGCGTTTGATTACGCACGGGGAGATCAGCGTTTGTGGATCGTGGATACCCAAAGCCCACGAATTTTGGCTGGCGGTGGATACCAACAGCGGGTTCGAGAGACTCAAGCCGCTTGTGCGGAACTCGGAGTCGACATGCTGAGTGAAGCTGCATTGGAGGATGTTGAACGACTTGCAGATCCTATCTTGCGGTCACGTAGCTACCATGTGCTCACGGAAAATCAACGGGTTCTCGACACCATCGAAGCAGCGTCCCAGGGGCATTGGGACCGTGTCCGCACTCTGTTCTGGGAAAGCCATGCCTCGCTATCCCGTGATTATGCGGTTTCCACTCCAAGATTAGACGCTACGGTAGCCTGTCTGCAAACCTTGCACATCGGCGCGAGGCTGACCGGGGCAGGATTTGGCGGCGCGGTGATTGCGCTGGGACCTGCAGATCAAACCGAGGAAATGGAGGATGCGTTAGGTCGCCTGTATCGGCAGGAAGGATGGGGAACCCCGGCATTCCTCCCGGTTCCGATGCCGGTACGAGGACTAGAGCGGGTGGGATAAACGGCTGGTGTATGGGCAGGGCAAAGGGAGAATGAGAGTGGCTAAACCGCAAGCCGTGGTGATCGGTGATCACCGGAGGGCTGGGGTATGTGGGCCGGATGAGAGGCTCCAGGAGGGAAGGGCTTTGCTATCCACGGCCAGACGCGGCCATGGGCTCGCCAGTTCACACAGAGAATCTGACGGATCCCATCCTCACGGAACCATCCAATGCCCTAAAAACCGATCCACCCGTTTCATGGCGTATTTCGCCTTCTTGTTCTTGATGGCCATCGCCAGCGAATGGTCGAGTTTGCTTACCCGCAACAGAGGGCGGGACAAGACGGCCCAGACTCATGCAGCCAGCGTGGTGCGTGGAGACTGACACCGTGGCCCATGTGTGCCAAAAACGTGGACAATCGAGTCGCTTGGAATCATCCATGTGCGTCCGCCCTTGTCCGAAATCGAAGAGTCCGATTCTCTTCGGTAAAACACTGCAACAGAGGAGGCACATTCTCCTGCGTAGACAATGTTTCCTACGATAATAGTGAAAATACACACGGGATAAGTCAGGGGTCGACATGCTAGGAGGGATGTCCTTTCTCTAAGAATTGGCGACGGTATCGCTGCGATCCGGAAAGGGAACCGATCGACGCCCACGGATAGGCCATGCCACCTCGTCATCAGCCGTCACGCTCGCTCGAATTGTGCGACACCACCAGTGCCAATGGTGCTGTCGGGGGAGGGCGGCAGCGCGTTA
>JAKADW010000028.1 GCA_021820165.1 Bacillota bacterium | reverse complement strand
GCGGTGATGAAACTGATCAGGACGCAAGCGAGCTAAGTCGTAACGACGATACCCACCCGCGGTACGTTCATCGGGTATCAGTTTACCTTCATGCTCCCATCGACGTAACGTCGAGGGAGTCACGCCTCAAAATTCGGCTGCTTCACGAATGCCCACAAGTGTCCGGTTCATACCTAAATTATACAACTATGGATAACTATAGGTAAAGATTTATGACACGGTTAAAACCCTAAATCGGAGTTGCAGCGGGAGGAAGCGGTAGGAGTTAACATCTTACGAAAGAGGCGCTCCTTTACGGGGAGCGCCTCTCTTAGATACCTAAGCCGCCTTCGACCCAGTTGGGCCCGAGTGCAATCTTGCCAGGAATGTCGGGCGTGTGCCCCGCCAGTACATCAGCTAAGCTGACATTCACCATGCTAGCCTCGACGCAGGATTCTAAGGCTTGCCATATCGGTGGGCTCAGACATTCCTTACAATCCCGCGACGGACACTCGCAGAAGGTCACCGGGCCTTGGAGCAGTTGCACAATCTCCAAAAGGGTAATGTATGCCGCCGGTCGAGCCAACAAATAGCCGCCGTGGGGCCCTCGGACACTGGTGACTATACGCGCTCGCCGAAGAGGCAAGAGCAGTTGTTCCAAATATTTTTCCGATTGCTCCAACCGAACTGCCATCTCGCGAACCGTTAACGGATGGCCTTCCGCCCGGCTAAGCAATTCGAGAATACGAAGCCCCACTTTGAGGGATGTCTTTAGTCCATTCATCGGTTAGTCCTGAAATAAGGCGGTCGACAGGTATCGCTCGGCGTGGTCCGGCAAAATCACCACGGCGACTCCCGACGAACCGAACGGAGGCAATGATTGCCGGGCTGCAGCGACGGCCGCGCCGCTGGAAATTCCGACGGCTAAACCTTCTTCCCGCATCAGTGCCTTGGCTGTGTCAAGGGCCACTTGGTCGGGAATCTGAATCAATGTGTCATAGATGTGGGTGTCTAAAATCGCTGGGATAAAGCCGGCTCCAATCCCTTGAATACGATGGGGGCTATGGGTTCCCCCGGCCAGCACTGGCGATTCTGCTGGTTCTACGGCAACCACGTGCATCGAGGGGTTCTTTTCCCGCAAATAGGATCCGGCGCCGGTGATGGTCCCACCGGTACCGACCCCCGAAATGAGGGCGGAGACGCGGCCTTCGGTGTCGTTCCAAATTTCGGGCCCGGTGGTGTCATAGTGCACTTTAACATTGGCAGGATTCTCGAACTGCTGGAGAATCACGGCCCCATGTGTGGATTCGGTAATTTCCTGGGCCTTCTTGATGGCGCCCTTCATGCCTTCGCCCGCCGGGGTAAGCACGATTTCCCCTCCGAATCCACGCATCATGGCGCGCCGCTCCACACTGGCGCTTTCCGGCATGGTGAAAATGGCTCGGTAGCCCCGTGCGGCCGCAACCCAGGAAAGGCCAATGCCGGTGTTGCCCGATGTGGGCTCCACAATGGTCCCACCGGGTTTGAGACGGCCGTCCTCTTCGGCCGCTTGGATCATCGCCCAGGCGATGCGGTCTTTAACGCTAGCTCCCGGATTTTTTGCTTCCCATTTTCCATAGACGTCCCAGCCTGTGTCTTTGGATACTTGCTGCAACCGGATGAGTGGGGTTCCGCCTATGGCATCCAACAGCGATTCGTAACGCACAATTGTTCCTCCTCGTGGGATTTAGGGGAATTTTTGCATCCCCGCATGGGCCACTCCCGGTTGCGGTCCCCTAATCCATATCGTCTTAATAGGAATTATCGAATTATCTGCCTGCGCTGTCAAGCGCAGGTTCGAGACGCTGATGCTGCCACGTTAATGCGTGGGCGTTGATTGGGATGCTGGGACAAAGTTTCCTTGCCACATCGATAAATCGGTCGACACGGCCCGTCGTCCATGCCTCCACGGTTCCATAAGAACCTAAGGGCGAACCAGGAAGCTCTGCCGCCAGACGGTCGGCAATTTGCTCGCCCGGATCGACAATGAAAGCCCGATCGCCTACGGCCCGGTTAAATACGGTGCGCATATGGGGGAAGTGAGTGCATCCGAGAATCACGGTGTCGACCCCCGTATCGAGCACCGGTTCCACGCAAGCTCGGACGGCATCTTCCACGTTAATCCCGTCGATTTGACCGTTTTCCGCCATGACCACCAGGATTGGGCAGGGCTTAGAGAGCACGAAAAGCTCGCGGCGGATTTCGTGAAGACGGGCGGGATAGAGGCCTGAGCGATGGGTTGCTTCGGTGGACAACACGCCCACGCGGCCGTTTTCGGTGATGCGCGCCGCCCGTTCACAAGCCGGACCGACCACTCCGATGACGGGGATCCGGGCGCGGCGTTGGGCCTCCGGCAAGGCCGCGGCGGTGGCTGTATTGCACGCAATCACCACGGCCTGGGCTCCCGCTTCTTGAAAAAAATCCAAGAAGGCCAAGAACCAGGCCTTAACTTGGTCGAGCGATTTTTCTCCATAGGGGAAATGGCACGAGTCCGCCCCATAGAGGAACTTTTGCCCGGGCATGCGCTGGATGAGTTGGCTAAGGACCGTAAGGCCGCCTTCGCCGGAGTCAAACAGCGCAATAGGGCCCGATGACGACATGGAATCACCTCGGGTGAAGATGCCTTAGGATAACCGGCGAACGGCCGTTTTCATTCGCTCCATTGCCTCTACCAGACGTTCGGTGGGACAGGTCAACGAAATGCGGAGCCAGCCTTCCCCGGCTTTACCATATGATGATCCGGGGGCCACGACCACGTGGGCTTCTTGTACAAAGAACTCGCTGGCTTGGCTGGAGGTCATTCCCTGGGGTGTGGGAAACCAGATATAGAATGTCGACCGGGGAGCAGGGATATGAAGTCCCATCTTGTCCAGGGATTCAAGAACAATGTCCCGCCGTTCTTGGTAGAGGCGACTTTGCTCGGCAAAGAAGGCCATCGGATCAGACTCCAAGGCCACGATGGCGGCTTCCTGCACGGCCGTAAAGACGCCGGAATCGAGGTTGGACTTCAAGGTCCCTAAGGCATCCACGGCCAAGGGATTGCCGACGGCTGCGGCTACTCGCCACCCGGTCATGTTGAAGGGCTTGGAGAGCGAATAAAATTCGATGGCCACGTCGAGAGCTCCCGGGACTTCCAGCACGCTCGGGGCGCGAAACCCATTGTAGCCAATTTCGGCATAGGCCAAGTCGCTCGCGAGAAGAATGTCATGACGACGACAGAGTTCAACCGCTTCTTCAAAGAAATCCAGCGTGGCCGTGGCTCCGGTCGGATTGTTGGGGTAGTTTATCCAGAGAATTTTGGCCTTTTCCAGCACCGTTTCAGGAATGGCTTTGAAGTCGGGCAAGAAGTGGTTCCCCGGTCGCAAGGGAAGCATATGGATATCGGCGCCTGCTAATAAGGCTTGGGCAGCGTACACCGGGTAGCTGGGATCGGGAACCAACACCACATCGCCGGGTCCGGCCATGGCCCAGGTGAGGTGGGCGATGCCTTCCTTAGACCCGATGAGGCCCACGGTCTCGGTGAGCGGATCCAAGGTCACATTAAATCTTGTCGCGTACCACCCTGCTATCGCTTGGCGGAAGGGAACGCTTCCGAGGTAATTGGGATATCGATGATTGTCTGCTCGTTCAGCGGAAAGCTTGAGTGCATTAATAATGTGTTGGGGTGTCGGCTGATCGGGATCTCCGATGCCGAGATTAATAATGTCGTGACCTTGAGCCTTTTCGCGTTCGATTAATCGGTCTAATTCCAAAAATAGATAGGGGGGCAGTTTCTCCATGCGGGCCGCCACTTTCACCAGCATCGCTCCTTTAGCAAACTTTCCACTATTGTATAGAGTGGCATAGGCTAAGGGTACACGACGAAAGGGAAGAGGGCAACGGGAGGGACGGCCCCTAAGAGCTCTTAAGGGGTCGGAGTCAATATCCAATCATTGGCCCACTGGTGCAGCGCTTGCATGACCGGGGCCAAATCGCGGCCTTTCTGAGTTAACGAATACTCAACCCTTACGGGGGTATCTGGATACACCCGACGGTCCAAAATCCCTTCAGCTTCTAATTCTTTAAGCCGTTCTGCCAGCATACGGTCGCTCACCTGCGGAATGGCCTGGGCAATTTCAGAAAACCGTTGCGGCTTTTGCAACAGAACCTCGATGATAAGCCCAGTCCAGCGCTTGCCAATGAGACCGACGGCGGCCTCAAAACGCGGGCAGAGATCGAATTCTTTCACGGATAAACCTCCTCTCTCATTGTCAGACGAAATCTACGGAGCCTTTCATTTCTATTCCTTTATTCTGACACGTCCCTCAGCCATTTATTATAACGCGGGAGACTTGACAAATGAAGCGTGATTAGATATTTACTATAAGGTAGTAGCTAACTAAATATTAGCCATTGATGCCCCCCATTTGGGGAACTCTAGTGCAGGAGGTGGACGATGAAGCAGGAATGGGTGGCTTTCGTGGGAAGCCTAAGAAAAGGTTCGTATAATCGGGCGCTTTTTCGGGCGTTCAAAAGCCAAGTGCCCGCCGATGTGACGGTGGAAGAATCCGATATCGCGGCGCTTCCGTTCTATAATCCCGATCTCGATCCGCCTTATGCGGCCCGCAATTTTTGGCGACTGGTTCGGCGTGCGGACGCTTTGGTGTTCATCACACCCGAATATAACGGCTCGTTTCCGGCGGTCATCAAAAATGGGATTGACTGGGCCTCCCGGGATCCTGAAGGATCAAGCCTTCCCGGTAAACCTACGGCCATTTTGGGAGCGTCTATGGGCAATTTCGGCACCCTCAGGGCGCAAATGCATCTCCGTCAAGTCCTCACGTTCTTAAATGCCGATGTGATTCACCGTCCCGAAGTATTGCTGCCGCTCGCCCATCAAAAATTTCAGCCCGGGGACATCTTAGCCGACGACTTGGCCGTGGGCGTCATCCAAGAACTGGTCCACGCTCTCTACCAACGGGTGGCCCGTTCTGTGGCTGTATCTTGATCACTAAGGAGGTTTATTCGATGTCCAATGTGAAGATTGCTGTCATTTATTATAGTGCCACGGGCACGAACTATCAGATGGCACTGGAGGCTGAAAAGGCTCTGAAGGAAGTGGGGGCTGAGGTTCGGGTCCGTCGCGTCAAGGAGTTGGCGCCCGAGCAAGCGATTGCCTCGAATCCCGACTGGAAGGCGCATGTGGAAGAGTCCCAGCATGTGCCAGAAGCGACGCTCGACGACCTCGACTGGGCGGATGGGTTCATTTTCAGTGTGCCCACCCGGTTTGGCAATATGGCCTCGCAGATGAAGCAGTTTCTTGACCTGGCCGGCCCGTTGTGGGGGCAGGGCAAGTTGGTGAACAAGACAGTGACAGCCATGAGCTCCGCGCAAAACCCCCATGGCGGCCAAGAGGCCACAATCCTTTCCCTTTACACTACCATGTACCATTGGGGAGCGATTGTGGTGGCCCCGGGCTACACGGATCAGGCGATATTTGCGGCAGGGGGCAACCCCTATGGGACCTCGGCGACGGCTGGCGGCAAGATTTCCGACGAAGTCAAAGCGGCCGTCCGTCATCAAGCCAAGCGGTTGAGAGAGGTGACGGCGCGCATCGCGTCGCCGGTGCACGCCAGTCGCTAATCACGTATAGCCTCAAGGAAGCCCCCTGAGTAGTCCGGGGGCTTCCCACGTTTGCGAACCGTTAAAAGAACTCGGGAATCCACCAGCGGAGATGGCACACGCAGTCGGTTTCGCAACGGCCGCACCCCTGGCACAAGTGGTCGTTGCATAGGGATCCGTGGCAGTCATAACATTCCGCGACCGACGGATTGCCGCACGAGCATAGGCTTTCTTCCACGACCTTCCCCCCTCCTTTGACGGTAGCTTCTGCCAAAGGAGGGGAAAATATGTAATGGGAACGTTAGCTTTCGATGTGGGATAGGGCGCTTGGGTCCACGTTGCCGCCGCTAATCACAGCCACGGTTCGGCGCCCGGCCAGCCGTTTTTGACCCTCTTCGCTGAAGAGAAACGCTGAGGTAACGGCACCGGACGGCTCGACCACCAGTTTGAGGCGGGTTAACAGGAGCCAAAAGCTTCGTTGGATTTGTTCCTCGGTGACGGTGAAAAGATCGTCCACATAGCGTTCGATAATGGGGTGGGTGAAGTGCCCTAATGAAAGGGTAATGAGCCCGTCCGCGAGACTTTTGGTTGAGGGCAACTCCGCTCGCCGGCCTTGTTGTCGGGAGGTAAAGGCTTTGGCTGCTCCGGCCGGTTCCACGCCGATGACTTCGACGTCGGGTCTCGACTCTTTAATCGCTGTAGCAATGCCGGAGATGAGCCCGCCCCCACCAATGGGCACCACCACCGCTTCGACCTCGGGCCACTCTTGAAGAATTTCGAGGCCGATTGTACCCTGCCCGGACATCACCCAGGCGTCATCATACGGGGGTACGAAGGTTAGGCCCAGCTCCTCAGCTACCTGCTCCGCCCGCTCCAGCCGTTCCCGGCTGGTCGTGCCGCAGAATTCCACTTCGGCTCCAAAGGCTTTGGCTGAAGCCACTTTGATGGCAGGGGCAGTGGTCGGAACAATAATGCGGGCGGCCAGGCCAAAATGCCGAGCGGCCCAGGCCACCGCCTGCCCATGGTTGCCAGAGGAGGCGGTGACCACACCTTTGACCCCGCTGTGCGCTAATGTGGCCACTTTGTTGAACGCGCCCCGCACCTTAAACGAGCCGGTAGCCTGTAGGTTTTCCGGCTTAAACCGTAAATCCATCCCGGCTAATTCCGCCAAGGAGGTGCTTTTCACCAGAAGAGTCCTATGAATGACGCCGTTTAGGCGGTCCTCCGCTTCCTTGATGGAGGCCAGGGTGGGACCAAGCGTCATAGCGAAAATACCCACCAGACCGGATTGTCGTGGGCCGGTTGCTCTTTCACGAGGTCTTCTACGGGCCGACGGACCCGGCGGACATTTTTGGTGACGCCTACGGAAAACGCCCGGGTGTCGTATTCCACCTTCTTGCAATGATAATGCTCCGCTGTTTTGCGGATAAATTGAATCAAGTCTTTCCCCGCCTCTTGCCACTCTTCTGGGGCGAGGTAGTACCAGTAACGGCCGCGCCACATGGCCAGCCGTACTGTAAACTTGTCGAGCCACTCCACCGTCTGTGATCGCTCGCCGAGGCCGTGCTCCTCCAGAAATACGGTCAACTGTCGGGCATCTTTGGGATTCGGGTGCCAAAACACCAGATCCACCCAGAGACTGGCCGTGCCATGGGATAATGGCGGCTTGTTGTCATGAATGTGTTGCATCGCTTCTCGTACCCTTCTGGTTAGGATTTCGTGTCCGATTGGTTGCGGGTCCTCAACGCTATTGTAGACTTTGTGCTCACTTTCGAAAACGGGGGAACGCTTTCCGTCAACCATACGTTCCCTCCAATCACGGAATGGTGCCCCACCACCGTGTGGCCGCCTAAAATTGTGGCCTCGGAGTAGATGACAACATCGTGCTCGATGGTGGGATGCCGCTTTTGCCCGCGGATGATGCGGCCGTCTTGGTCGTGCGGGAAATTTAGGGCACCCAGGGTGACGCCCTGATAGAGCGTCACCCGATCACCGATTTCACTTGTCTCCCCGATGACAACGCCAGTGCCGTGATCGATGAAGAAATAGAGCCCAATGGAGGCTCCCGGATGAATATCGATGCCGGTGTCGCTGTGAGCAATTTCGGTCATCATGCGGGGGAGCAAGGGAACACCTCGCTCACTCAGGCAATGGGCTAGGCGGTAGACGAGGGTGGCGTAAAAACCGGGATAGGTGCTGATAATTTCAACCAGACCGCGCGATGCCGGATCTCCTTCATGGGTGGCTTTGGCATCGGTCAAGGCTTCTTCTTGAATCACGGGGAGCTCCAAGAAAAATTCGCGCGCCTTATCAGCCGCCTCATCCAACACCGGGCAGGGTTCGGGAGCCCGGCACTGATGGGCGCTCACTCGGTGGATGAGTCCGGTCAGTACCCAGAGCAATTCGCCTGCCCGTTCGGCCGCTGACGGATCCTTGGAGACGGGGGCTAGGGTCGCGCAGTGCGGAAACAACATCGCTTGAATATCGTAAATGAAGCGGCGAACGGGCTCTCGGGTGACGGGGCTGAGCGATTTTTCCGGTTCCCGAAAAAGGGCTTCTCCATCGTTTAGCGTCTTGACCAGCCGGCTCAACTCATCTGGTGTCATGGACAGATTATTCATGGCCATCACCGAGAAAAGCCCATAGGGTGGCCACGGTTTGAGCGCCACGAAAGAAATTGTCGAGATGAAAATGCTCGTTGGGCGCGTGGAAATTCTCGTTCGGGAGGGCAAACCCTAAGAGCAGGGTGGGGATGCCCAGTGTTTCTTGGAAATCCACCACGACAGGAATGGAACCGCCCATGCGGATATAGGAGGCTTGGGTCTCATACACCGATTGAATGGCCCGTTCGGCGGCCTTCACGGCCGGGTGGTCAAGCGGCGTAATGGACCCAGGCGCGCCTTCGCCTCGCGAAATCTGAAGGCTCACGCCCCTTGGGAGATGGCTCTTTAAATGGCGTGCGACGGCGTCTAACACGTGATCGGGCTGTTGGTGAGGCACCAGCCGACACGTCAACTTCGCGTGGGCAGTGGCCGGGACGATGGTCTTTTGACCTTCGCCGGTGAACCCAGACCAGAGACCATTGACTTCCAGGGTGGGCCGGGCCCAAATTTGTTCTAAGATGGAATAGCCGTCTTCGCCGAAAAGATCGGGGACCCCAATTTCCTGGCGATAGGCATTGGGATCAAACGGAAGTCTCGCAAGAGCCTGGCGTTCGTCTCGGCTCAAAGGCTCCACGTCGTCATAGAAACCGTCGACGCTCACCCGTCCGTCAGCATCGTGCAAGGAGGCAATGAGTGTAGCCAGCGCATGCGCCGGGTTCATCACCGCACCTCCGTAGACCCCCGAGTGCAAATCCTGGAAGGGCCCTTTCACAGTGATTTCCATAGAAGCGAGACCCCGCAGGCCGTAGCTGATGGATGGATAGCCTTCGGCATACATGGGCGTGTCGGAAATGACCGCGAGGTCAGCCGCCAACGCCTCTTTGTGGTCGCGAATGTATTGGCTTAAATGTGCGCTGCCGATTTCTTCTTCGCCTTCGAAGAGAAATTTGAGGTTGATGGGGAGGCTTGCCGTTTTTTGCCAAGCTTCCGCGGCAATGAGCTGCATAAAAACCTGCCCTTTGTCATCGCTCGAGCCGCGCGCATAGAGAATATTATTTTCAATCGTGGGTGCAAATGGGTCATGGTGCCATGAGGACACGGGATCGACGGGCTGCACGTCATAGTGCCCATAAACCAGCACGGTAGGGCGTCCGGGTTTTTGAGGCCCTGTCGCCACCACGATGGGATTTCCCGCTGTGGGGTCAATGCGGGCATTTGTGAAGCCCGCCTGCTTAAGGCGCTCTTGAAGCCAATCGGCGGCACGAGCCACATCTTTTTTGTGCTCACTAAGAGCCGAGACGCTAGGGATGCGGAGAAACGCCGACATGTCGGCAATATGTTCACGCTCATGGGCGTTCAAATAGGCTAAGACGTGATCGATGGCGGGGTTTTGCATGATCTCAAACCTCCTCTCCCCCTATCATACCGAAAAGTGGGCCATGGGCGAATCCTGCTCTCTGGTGCTATGAGGACCGGGAGGGAGAGACATGCAAGAAGGAACCTTAATGGAGAGTCTCGGTATCGAGATACAGACCATCGAGCCGGGCTTAGTGGTGGCGACAATGCCAGTGGACCACCGGACGTGCCAGCTGTTCGGAATATTGCATGGGGGAGCATCGGTGGCTCTTGCGGAAACGGCGGCGTCCATCGGCACCGCCATGCCGATCGATCAGTCGCGGTATCTTGCGGTGGGGCTCGAAATTTAACGCCAACCACATCCGTGCTAAACAAAGCGGCGTGGTCACAGCGCGGGCGATGCCGCTCCATAAAGGGCGCATCACCATGGTGTGGGAGATCCGCATCACCGATGAAGATAATCGATTGGTGGCCATTTCGCGCTGCACGGTGATGATCCGAGAGAAGCTAGCTACACCGTCGCAAGGCCCAAAATGGCTAATAGAATGAACAAGCCGGCAATCCCGGCGAGTCCCAATTGGCGCCGCCAGCGAATGGCCATGGGACCCATGGTGCGTCGGTCGCGGGCGATGAGCCCTAAGGTGACCAGACTGACGGGCATCCATAAGGCTCCCAGCGCTTGAGCCCAAAGTGCTAGGGTGCCGATGGGAATCCAGAGAAAGATGGCGGCCAGGGCGGCAAGTCCCAAGGTGATCAGGTGCAGCAAAAAGAGACCGCCACGGGTGGGCATTTCCTGGCGCGGATGGGTTCCCGGGTCCCATGACTCGCGCACCATCCATGCCGACGAGAGCGAGATGGTGCAGGCGGCCAAAAATCCGGCATTAAAGATCCCGACTCCCACCAGGTCGGCCACCGCTCGGCTATCATGCGATTGAAGCCAGAGGATGGGATTGGCGAAGGCGACCGCTGAACCGGGGGTGAGGGCACCAATAAGCAGTGCCACCGTGGCCATGGCTACCTGAGCGACCACCCCCACCATGATATCCTGGCGCCCCGCCTTAAGGGTGCGCACCTGGCCAGCCCAAACGGCATTTTGCTGCCAATAAATCATCCACGGTGCCATGGCATTGCCGGCCAGGGATAGCATGAGAAAACCAATCATTGGGGTAAAGTGGCCGCCGAGCGCCGCACGCCAAGCAACGTTTGAAGGGTGCAGCAGGAAGGCGGCTGGGATGAACACCAGATTGACCAACGACACCCAGAGCAGGAGTCGCTCCACAGACTGATAGCGGCTCCAGGAGGTAATCGCCAAGACAATCGCAAAGGCTAAAATGACCGCCACCGGCCAAGGGATGCCAATCATATTTTCGCCCATGGCCATGCCGAGAAACTCGGTCACCAGGATCACCATGTTGAGGGCGTGTAAAACGAGCCCATTGATTCTCGACCAACCGGTGCCCAGCCGGTTTTGGATGACCTGGCCATAGGGTTTTTGGGTGGCAAAGGCGACTCTTAGGGCCAACTCTTGCACAACATAGGTCAGCGGCGCCATGAGGATCAGCGCGGCCACGAACCATTCCAAATGATGCGAAGCGCCGGTGACCACATAAGACAACATTCCGCCGGCATCATTGTCGGCGGCTAATCCTAATACGCCTGGGCCGATGGCCAAAATCAGGAGCCAAAGGGTGTGACGGTGTCGGGTTTTCGGTAGACGCGTTTTGACGTTTTGCACAGAATCACTTCTTTAGCCAAAGTTGTGGTCCGAATGAGCCTAAGCGAATCATGCTCATGATATGACGGGGCACAGAGGCAGGTGAATTCGGCGCTGACAGAGAAGATGGGACTTAGGAGGGATGATGTGAGTCACGCGTGGTTTGGCATTGTTGAAGTGGTGATCGGGATTCTGGGGTTGGTCTTGGGCGCCTTCAATCGGAGCAATCGGCTCACCATGGTGATTGCCGCGGGGTTGCTGTTGATGGGCGTGGCCCATTTTTTGCACGGCCTGGCGCTGACTTATGTGACCGACATCGGCGCCGTGATTTTGTTGGTGGGGTTAGTGATTATGGTAATCTTTCTGCGCCGCTCCCGAAAGGGCGGCGGGTCCTAATTGGACCCCGCCTGGCCAGTCTGCCACCGACGTGCCCATCGGGTCAGGGGTACGGGATTAAAG
>JAKADW010000027.1 GCA_021820165.1 Bacillota bacterium | reverse complement strand
ATGTCCACCGCCACCAACTTGAGCGGCGGGTTGCAGTCACGAAATCTTCGATTGCGGGTCAAGAGGTTGATCAGCCCCAGCAACTTCTGCCCCCGCACCAGTCCCATCTTAGATAGGGCAAAATCAATCCATTGACTCCGACGAAGTCCATGCGCGAGTTCCTCCATCATGTCCGGTGTATAGCCAGTGCAATATAGCGCGCCAATGAGGCCCCCCATACTTGAGCCGGCAATCCCCAAAATAGGGATCTGATGCCGCGTCAAGCTCTTTAAAACGCCAATATGAGAAAAGCCACGGGCCCCGCCTGATGACAGCGCCAATGTCACACCTCGAACCACAGAAATCCCCCTTCTACCGCCTCACTTGATGCTATGTAGTGCCGCCCGCTCCCATGTGACATCCATAGGGTCGGTCCCGTCCGCATAGCTTGTAACGGAGGCGAAAGGATGATTATTAAAAAAACCGCCCTGGGCATAGTATTGGCCCTCATCTTACTGACTCTGGCCATCGGTGCCCTCCTCCTCGCACCTGTGGCCACCCGTCAGGCCCTTGAAGAGGCCATTCAACTCTGGTGGAACCATGTGGTGCCCATTTTGCTGCCCGGCTATGTCCTCGCTCAAGCGGTCCAAGCCCTCCTGCCCCGGCGCCCCGGCTGGAGCCTCTTGATCCTTTCCCTCTTAACCTTCCCCCCGGTTTCGGCGGTCGTGCTCTATGACTGGCTCCGAATGACGGGGACATCGGGAAGGCGAGGCATCCCCCTCCTGTTATACACCAATTTGTATAATCCGCTCTTGTTCCCCCACCCGGCGCTCATTCTCCGCCTTGACGGCGCACTATGCCTGGCAGCGCTGATGCTGGCACCGCCCTGGCGCCTTCCGAATTGGACGCTCCCGCCATTACCCCTGCGTCCGCGCCAATGGATTCTCGATGGTATGAATTGGACCACGATTCTCGGTCTGGTCGTCACGGTGGCCTGGGTGTTGCATCAATGGTGGCCTCACTGGTCTCTAGGGTGGCTCATCGACCCCGTGCTCATCCACTGGGGGGCTCGGCCCAAGTTGAGCCCCGCCACCTGGTTTTGGACGGCTCTCGGGGGTCTCCTTTGGTGGATTCCCTTGACCCTCAAATACGGACCCCAGACGCTCACAAAAAACCTCCTCACCGCCCGCATTATGCAAGCGGCTCTCGCCACCCTCCTGCTACTCTTGATCCCCCTATGAACGGGCCACCGACTGAGGCGACAAAGCCCCCCGATTCCTCCGCACCTCGTCCTGGAGGTCGCCGATTTGCCCCTCTAGCCGAGCCAACAAGTCGTCCGCATAGGCGAGCGCCCCGTCATAAATTTCGCGCGCCCGTTGTTCCGCCAGGTGAATAATCTCCTCGGCCCGCACCTCTGCCTCGCGAACCACTTCCGAGTCCCCTGCCAACACCTGCGCCCGTTCCAATGCCTGGTTAACCATCTGATCGGCATCCTTACCCGCGCTTTGGATAATTCGATCGCGTTCCTGGATAATCCACTGGGCCTGGCGAACCTCCTCTGGCAACGCATGACGCACGTGTTGAATGACCGTACGCAACGCATCCCCGTCAACCATCACCTGGCGTCCCCAGGGCAACTTCCGTCCTTGGTCTAAAAGTTCTTCCAGCTTGTCCAAGAACAGCCCCACTTCCGATACAATCCGCTCCTCTTCCACATCCATGCCTCATTTCTCTCGATAATGACGGATCAACGCCTCGTTCACCGCCGGGGGAACCCAGAGGGAGACATCCCGATGGTAGCTGGCGAGTTCCTTAATCAAGGTCGAACTAAGATAGCTCAAATTTTCGTCGGTCAGCATGAAGACTGTCTCCAAATCGGGCGCTAGCTTCTTGTTCATCAAGGCGAGCTGCAATTCATAATCGAAGTCCAGTACGGCACGAAGCCCGCGAATAATGACACCGGCACCATGACGACGAGCAAAGTCCACGAGCAATCCTTGACCCGGCTCTACGCGCACCCCCGTCAAGTGCCGGGTAGACTCACGCACCAACCGGACTCGTTCCGGCGCGTCGAAAATCGCCTGTTTGCTGGCATTGACAAAGACCGCTACGAGAACCTCATCGAAAAGCTTGCGAGCCCGCTCAATCACATCAAGGTGTCCCTTGTGCAAAGGATCAAATGATCCCGGATAGATGGCTAACACCGGCGCACCTCCTCTCCCGTTATCATGATGGCACCTGGTACGCCGTAAGCCGTGTGTCGCCATAGCGCCGTGTCCAGATTACGGCTAGATGGGCTAGTGGCACTGGGAGATCAGATTGCCGCGATTCCACGACCACCATGCCATCGAGGCTAAGCACGCGATGAATCTCATCTTGCACCTTGACTGACAACCCATCCGCCCAGGGGGGATCGCAGAAAACTAAGTCGAATTGGCGTCCCTGGGCTGAAAAGGCCTCCAGTAGGGATTCCACAGTGCCGGGCCATATCTCCGCCCCTGGTAGCGCGACTAGGGCCATGTTGTGTTCGATGACCCGGCGGGCGGTCCGACTCACCTCTGAGAACACCACTTGACGAGCGCCCCGCGATAGTGCCTCCAAACCTATCGCTCCCGTACCGGCATAGCCGTCCAGCATCCGTGAGCCCACCACCCGGCTGCGCCAAATATTAAATAAGGCTTCTCTCACCCGATCACCCGTCGGGCGGGTTCTGTCGCCCTTGGGCGACATCAACCGACGCCCCGAAGCTTCTCCACCGATTATTCGCATCTCGTCCCTATTATCGCTACTCAGGCAGCTTTCGTCCAATCGCACCCTGTCTTGCCACTTGACCCACGCTACCGATCTGGTACCCTTCGACACGAAGAAGTGACAAAATACTGGGCAGGGCCTTCACTGTAGCCCCGTTGCCAGGCCCGTCGTGGAGCACGATAATGGCGCCGGGCTCAACATGGCTCATCACTTGGTGAATAATGGCCGACACACTCGGTGCACCGTTCGCGACATTCGCGCCCGGTGAGGCGGAAACAATCCTCAGATTCAGGGCAGAAGCCGCCCGGCGGGCTGTTCGGTTCACCGCGCCATAAGGGGGAATAAGCCAACGGGGGGAGGAGCCGGTAATCTCCGAAATGACCCGATTGGCCACCTCAAGATCTTTCACATCTTGGTAATAGGTGTGGGCCGCCAGGTTGATGTGGCCCTCGGTATGATTTTCGACTTGATTTCCCTGGGCCACCGCCTCCCGTAGCAGCGGCCGCGCCCGCGAAACATTCAACCCCACCACAAAAAAGCTGGCGTGCGCGTGGTAGTGCGCCAACTCTTGAATGACCTGTCCGGTCTCACGAGGGCTTGGCCCGTCATCAAATGCCAGCGCCACCCACCGCCCCCGGACCGGAATCTTTTCCATCACCCCGGGGTTTGACGAGCCCGGGATTATCGTGCGTTCTAAAAACGGCGCATAAACCAACACGATCATGAGCGCTGCGAGACCGGGCCAATGGCGTGCCCAACGAGCCAGACGGCCGGCTCTCACCGGGTGGTCCCAAAAAGAATGCAGACCACCCCAATGCCAATCCAGACAATTTTCGCCACCGGCACCCGGGTCGCCGCGAGCCCGGCAACGCCAAGCAACATGGTGGTGGTGAGAATGATGGGGCCGGCCAGGCCCAAAAAGCCGTTGATGCGGATGGCCATGTCGAGTCGGTAGAAACGCCACATAAGAAAAGCACCCGTGAGTTCAATACAAGCGGACAAAAAACGAACCAGAATCATGCCCTTTAGGAATATTTCGTCCGACATAGCTCCCTCTTTTCAGTGAAACCGCTCACGAACAAAGTTGATGCCTTCCAACAGCAAATAGGTCACACCGGCCGCCATCAGCGGTCCCACGGGAATGCCGCCCAAGAGAACAATGCCTAAAATCGACCCGACGATTAAGCTAATCATGAGGTGGCTCTCACGATTCAACATCCGAAGCCCCTGACCGTTTACCCGAGTGGCAATGATCCCTCCGACCATCGCGAGAATCCCGGGCAGGGTGACAAAGCCCTTCGCGATCTCGCGAAAATTGACGCTTCCCTTGGCAAACGGCACCAGCATAGCCATGGTTAAAAAAAGGAGTCCAATCTCCACCCCACGTCGTTCCAATATGGGTAGCAAAAACGTCAGCTTGGCAAAGCGCAGCATCAGCAAGATTGCGGCAGCGCCGGCCACCAACTCCGACTGCGCCGCCAGTCCCAAGACCAATAGTCCGATGAGGCCGATATTTTCTGTGGTCAGCATCACGCCTCCCTGTTTGTCCAGACGGCAATAATTTATGAGCGTCAGGGCACAAAAAGACCGGCCCCAGATTGGGGCCGGACGTCGAGATGATTATTCGATCGGGCGAAGCCAACCGTCCTGGCAGAGAACCCCGACCACGTTTGTACGATCTAATTGGGCGGCATACGCGATGTCCGCACCCAGTCCCATCTGGACCAGGTCCTGGCCGTGCTCGGCCAAGCGAACCGCCTCGGTCAACCGCTCACGATATTGTTCAAAGAGCGCTCGCGCCATTAATGCGCCATCTTTCTGCGCCTCGAGCGGCCAGTGACTCACTACCGCCCCTGCTGCCAGCACATCTTCTAAGGCCAGACGTCCCCGTGTGCCCGATGCCACAACCAGCGCCGGGCACTCCCACTGCCGCAAAAAGCGGGATGCCCGAGCCGCATTGGTCAGTGCGCCAATCGCTAGGTGCGGAACCCGACGCACGGCGTCGATAGCTTGTGTGCCATTGGTGCTAGTAAATACCACCCGGCGTCCTCGAACTTTCTGGTGCGGCCAATCCGCCGGGGAGTTGCCCCCGTCAAACCCGTCTGGGGGCACATTATTGCGTTCGCCCCCCAACAGCACCGTGGGATCCTCCCGCTTAAGGCGATAGGCCTCGCTTAAGGACGCTACCGGGCGAACAGCAAGTGCACCCTCTCCTAAAATCGCCGTCATGGTGGTCGTGGCCCGTAAGGTATCCACCACCAACGCCGCCCCAACATCCTCTGTCAGCGCATCTTGAAACCGAAACGCCACGTCAATGGTTTGCCTCACGTACGCCCCCCTCACCTGCCGCGACTTTGGGCCATTGCCAACGCACCGGCTCCTCAAGACCTTGGGTGGTGAGATAATAATGGCGCAGCGTGTCGCCCCGCAATCCCACTCTCAACGCCTCTAGGGCCAGCACGTCTCCCGGCTGGACATTGCCTAAGTTAATGTTGGTTCCAAAGCGCATAATTAACTCCTGCTGCTGCTTCTTTTGCGGCGCCTCCCATAAGAGCCGGCTGGGATCTTTCACATCCTTCACCATGGCTTCTAGTTCATCGCCTAAGATGTTGCCCTCGTCGTCATAAATGACGACCCCTTCACCGCTTTCGCGGCCCTCGACAATCACAATATCCGACCCGGCCTCCAAATCTTGATTCACTTGCTCATGGAGGGGGACGCTGGATTGATCACGGGGGTCCTTTTTCCCAACCTCGCTAACCACCAGTTCAAACCCGTAGGTCCGCGCCAACTTGATGGTATTGTAGCGCGTCTCCTCATCAATATTAATGGTGCCATCGGATATTTCCACCCCGGTGAACCCTAAATCACGGGCCCGGTCGAGATATTGAAAAATCCGCCCTTGCAACAAGGCCAGCTCTAAAAAGGTGCCGCCGGGAAAGATATGCACGCCATAGGACTTGACGAGTTCGATTTTCTGCCGCAGGAGCCGGGTGTTGTAAAATGCCGACGTCCCAAACGTCAACTTCAAGTGGTCTACGTAATTCGAGGCGAGTTCCATAAGATCGCGGGTGTCTGTCAACCCTAATCCTTTGTCAATGACCATCGTCAAACCTGTCTGACGAGGCTTTTCGGTTCGGTCCTTGAAAGGAAAGTCGAGGATATCAATCCACGCTTCACCGTCATGCCGCAACATAGCCTTCCCTCCTGATTTAGCGATCCTTCGCACCATATTCAATTGCCCCAACGACGGTGATAGGCCAAAATTTAACGGGATGCCTCTCTCGCCTTTGTGACAGCTTAAACGGTAGTTGTTCAAAACCGACAGGGAGGACTTTGGATGTCCGTACAAACGCACCAGCGCGGCTCGGGCCAATCAGGTTCGGGTTCCAGCGACGAAAAATCCCATGCCCTGAAACTCTGGGTGTTGTGTTTGGTACCCTTCATCATGGTTCTGGGCAACTCGATGTTAATCCCGGTGTTGCCGAAAATGATGAAGGTCATGCACCTGACACTGTTTCAGGTCGGTCTGGTGATTACCATTTTTTCGATCCCGGCCGGCATCATCATTCCCTTTGCTGGCGCCCTATCGGACCGCATCGGTCGACGGGTGATAATGGCCCCCTCCCTTATTCTGTACGGCCTCGGGGGTCTCGGTGCAGGATTCGCTTCGTGGCTTTTCCCCCACCCTTATGGATGGATCATGGCCTCCCGCTTGGCTCAAGGCATTGGAGCGGGCGGCACCTATCAGTTGGCCATGGCGGTCGCGGGCGACATGTTCCAGTCGAAAAAGCGAGCGTCCGCACTAGGATTGCTGGAAGCTTCCAACGGACTTGGCAAAGTGGTGTCTCCGATTGCCGGATCGGCCTTAGCGCTGGTCATTTGGTTCCTACCCTTTTTCGCCTATGGAGTGCTGTCCTTTCCGGTAGCAGCGCTCACTTGGTTTGTCATTCAAGAACCCAAGAAAAATCAGGCCCGGGGGGGATTTGATCAATATTGGCAAGGACTGAAAAACACTTTCGCCCATAAAGGTGCCTCGATTCTCGCCACCTTTCTCGGCGGAGCGGTGGTCCTATTCATTCTCTTTGGGGTTTTGAGCTACTTAGCAGATATTCTGGAGAAAAACTTCGGATACGGGGAAATCGTCCGCGGCATATTAATCGCCATCCCAGTCATGGCATCTGCCATCACCTCCTATGTGTCGGGGACAGTATTGCAAAAGAAGATCGCCAGTTGGGCGAAAAAGATCGTGATCGTGGGCATGGGACTCATCGCACTGGCGATGGTGATCGAACCGTTTTTCGCCACCACCAACGTGGTGTTGGCCCTGGCTGTGCTCGTTTTCCAGGGAGTCGGAACGGGGAGCGTGCTCCCCTCCATCAACACCATGGTGACCAGCGCCACCACTTCCAAAGAGCGCGGGGTCGTCACCAGTCTTTATGGCAGCGTGCGATTTTTCGGTGTCGCGATGGGTCCCCCTCTCTTTTCCATGGCCATGACCCACCGGTATATGGTCTTTTGGGCAGCCGCAGCATTGGCGGTGGCCACAGGCTTAGTGGCCTGGCTCCTCATCAAGCAACAAGATATGCTGCCGAAAAAAATGCGGGGCGGGAAGAACGACGGTGGCGGCGGACACCTTCACCGTCATCTCCCCAAAAAAGTCCGAGCAACTCGTGGGCGGCTCTCATGAGCCGCCTTTGCCTCGCCCCTCGCTCTAGCGGACGAGCCGCTAAAGACGCCCCACAATCCTAGACCAAAGAGGGACGCCACGCTCCCTAGTTTGAGGTGACCACGGACATCCAAGAAGCCGCCGCCTATCGTAAGCAGTAGCCCGGCAGCGGCCCACCTCCATGAGGTCCTCCCCATCATGAGCCCTTTCCGCGCGGTGCGCATCGCATTCCAAGAGCACCTGGCAACTGGGGCAGATGTAGGCCTTACGGTGTTCGGGATGCACTTTGCACTCCTCGGCAAGACGTGCCCAAGCAGGAATCTCGTTCGTGCCTCCGCAGATAAGACACTGAACTATCATGATGGCTCCTTTCCAAACATCGTAGCTACGATGTTTTTAAGAGAAACGCCGCCCTAACCAAAGGGAATGACGTTAATACGACATGCGGCCAGAGGATCTCTGTCGGCTCCCGTGAAGGCCAAAGGAGAATACCCGCTCCCGACCCTCTTCTTCATTTTGAACGCGACGCCAGGTTTTAAAGACATCGGTGCGGGTCACCCATCCTACGAACTCTCCCTGGTCATTCCTCACGGCGGCCTGGTTGGTGTTCGAACGCGACCAGTGCTCCACCAAGGCGCGTACCCGCTCAAAGTCAAACACCCAAAGGACCGGCTCAGCCAAGTGACCCACCGTAAAAGGTGCCTCTCGGTAGCTCAATATTTGTGCACGCGCCACCTGCCCGACGACCTGCCCTTTCTCATCCCATACCGGATAACTGGCGTGACTGGTAGCCCCAGACAGAAGGTTTCGAGCCGCGTCGGCCACCGGAAAATTCTCCAGAAAGCTTACCAGGTCTTCCTTCGGTGTCATGATGTCCCTAATCGCCTGCCCCTCCAAAGGATGGACCGCGTATTCGCGCGCCACATGCACGCCCCGCCGGGCGACTTTCTCGGTCAGGATGGAGCGCGGGACCCAAAGGACCGTCACGGCCATACCGGCGACTGAGGCGACCAGCACCGGCAATAGGAGGGGCCAATTGTGCGTGGTCTCCATGGTAAAAATCGTTGCCGTAAACGGAGCGCGCATCGTGCCTCCGAGCATCGCCGCCATACCAACGGTGGCCAGGACGGCAGTCTCGTGGCCGGGAAAGATGGGACTCAACACCATCCCCAGGGCACCGCCCAACATCAAAAGCGGGGCGAGCACACCGCCCGATGTTCCAGAACTTAAGGAGGTCACCCAAATGACCGCCTTGACAATAAAGAGTATCAATGCGGCGGTCCAGAGGAGATGCCCCGCGTCCAACGCCCGGATGGTTGGATATCCCACGCCTAAGGCGCGAGGGTCAATCAGTCCTCCAATGCCAATGCCCACACCGCCGATGGCGGGCCACCACATCCAGTGAATAGGAAGCTTACGATAGCTGTCTTCGACAAAATACACCAATTTGGTGAGAACCCCGGACATGATGCCCGCGGCAATTCCCACGCATGCCGCCCAGGCCAGCACATTTAACGGCAGTCCTGGGGTGGCCGGGGTATGAAATACCGCTTGGGTCCCCAAGAGGAGACTTCTGACGACTTCGGCCAGTGCGCTGGCTATGGCCACCGGAACGAGACTCCGCGGGCGCCATTCGAACAGCAACAACTCAACCGCCAACAGCACCGATGATACTGGCGCGCCAAAAGTTGCCGACATACCGGCGGCCGCACCAGCCACCAACAATGTCCGCCGTTCAAGCGACGAAAGTTTGAAGAACTGCGCTAAAATGGAGCCCACGGCGCCCCCCGTCATGATGATGGGGCCCTCAGCCCCGAAAGGCCCTCCTGTGCCAATGGTGATGGCGGAGGCGATCGGTTTCACCACGGCCACCCTGGGCTCCATCTTCGCTTGATTTTCCAAGATAGCTTGGATGGCTTCCGGAATGCCGTGGCCGCGAATTTTGTCCGTCCCATATTTGGCCAATAAGCCCACGATGAGTCCTCCAACGACGGGAACGGCCACCGAGGCGACACCCCAATGAGCCGGGTTTGGAGCCACTAAGGACCATCCGACGCGCCCCTCATAGGCGAGGTGGGTGATGAGACCAATCAACCGTAATAATACGAATGCCACGCCTCCGCCGAGAAGGCCAATGACCGCGCTGAGCCCGCTTAAGACGGCCAACCGCCTCCCATTGGTGGTAAAGTCGCCCAATGGCCGCGTTACAGTTTTGCGCCGCATTTACGATTCCCCCTTCTCACCGTCGGTCTTTAACACCTGACTTAGGAGGACCAGGAAATCCCGGCTTCGTTGAAGTTCGTCTCGATGCGCCACCGTCAAGGCCTCTAAGATGTCCTCTCCCAAGGGGGTGAGATGCACTTCCGTCACTCGAAGGTCCCCTTCATGCGCGCGCCTAAAGACAAGGCCCGCCTGTTCTGATCGATCAATGATGCCCACCACACTATGCTGCAGAAGTTGCAAGCGCTCGGCCAACTCGCTCACCGTGGCGTAATCACGACCCGCCATTCCCTTAATCGCCAGTAGCAATTGATGTTGTTGTGGGGTGATGCCGTGTTCTCGGGCCGCGGCCTCACTAAAGCGCAAAAACTTTCTTAACCCATAACGAAACTCCGCTAGCGCCCGGTATTCTTCTGGCGTGACCGTAGATTGTTTTGCCACCGACGTCTCGACCTCCTCAGTCATATCGTAATGCGATATGTTATTAATGTATCGCATTACGATGACTTTGAAAACCGCCCTCTCGGAAAAACTTACCGGCATCTTTTCGTTCTCCCAAGGAACCCTATGGTTACTTCGGAAATGAGGAGGTGAATATCTTGGCACGAGGCAGCAACACGGGCAATCGCGCAGTGGTTCGCGGGGCCCAAAAGGCGTTGGACCAGTTCAAGTATGAGGTCGCCCATGAGCTCGGGCTCCAGGGCGTCGACGACGGTTACTGGGGCGAAATTCCTTCCGCTCAGTGCGGTGCGGTGGGTGGACACATGGTCCGTAAGATGATTGAAATGGCCGAGCGGAACCTGGCCGGTCGGAACTCCCGTTAATCATCCGGAATCGTGACACACCTTTAAAAATGGACGGCAAAAGCCGTCCATTTCTTGTCACAATTCCTTGAAACTTCCCGTCTGAGGGCGAAGCCCAGCGGCCATACTAATCCCACGTCAGCAACGAGGAGGTGAAAAAGATGGCGAAAGGCAGCAACACCGGCAACCGCGCGCTCGTTCAAGGGGCCCAAAAGGCGCTCGACCAGTTCAAGTACGAGGTCGCTCACGAGATTGGTCTCCAGGGCGTCGAGGACGGCTACTGGGGCGAAATCCCCGCCCGCCAGTGCGGTGCCGTGGGCGGCCACATGGTCCGCAAGATGATTGAGATGGCCGAGCAGAACCTGGCTGGCCGGAACCGATAATCAATCATTCCGGACTTATGTATCGCACCTAAAAATGGACGGCAAAAGCCGTCCATTTTCTTGTCGTCATCCCTTGAACTTCCCGTCTGAGGCCCCCTCCTTCAGGCCATACTATCACCACGTCGACAAGAAGGAGGTGAAAAAGATGGCGAAAGGTAGCAACACCGGCAACCGCGCCCTGGTTCAAGGGGCCCAAAAGGCGCTCGACCAGTTCAAGTACGAGGTGGCTCACGAGCTCGGACTGCAGGGCGTCGACGACGGCTATTGGGGCGAAATCCCCGCCCGCCAGTGCGGTGCCGTGGGCGGCCACATGGTCCGCAAGATGATTGAGATCGCCGAGCAGAACTTGGCTGGCCGGCACCAATAATCATTCCGGAATTATCCATCAAAAAATGGACGGCAAAAGCCGTCCATTTCTCTGCCGGGGATTAGACGACCTGGTCCACCCACTCAGACCCATCGTGGGTTACTCGGTGGGGCACCCGTTGGCGCAAGGTTAAGACCGTCACCGGCCCGTTCCAAATCCGGGCGGCAACCGATTTTAAGGCAAAAGGCAGCTGAGCGAAGTCAAGGTCACGCCCGTCATAAAGATGGCGCAATAATAGCCCTTCAGGTCCGCTCGATTCGACCACCAAGCGAGGTAGGCCTCCGCGATCCAAGTCTCGGATGAGACGCTCACGAATGTCTTGGGGCTCGGCCTTTCGGGGTTCAGGATGGGCCTCACGCTCCCGAAAGAGCGCTAATCCGGCCCGCTCCATCAGTTCGTCGGCTAAGTAGGCCCGGATTAGCCCCACATCGTCATACACATCGCGCGCCTGATAGACGGCATCGAGCCCCCCATCTAAAAACGCTTCCTGATACAAAAGATAGCCTAGTCGATAGGGGTTTAATTGCGGAGGATTGACCTGGACAATCTGGGCGTTCAGACGGGCCGTCTCCCAACTTTCTTCGGCGGTGGTCTCCACTTTTCGCAAAAGGCGCGTGTGAAAGAAGGTAGCATAGCCCTCATTGGCCACTTTCGTTAATTGTTGGGGCCAAAAGTAGCGGGCCTCTTCCCAGACCATAGCCAGCACATCGCGTTCCCAGTCTTGGAGCCGGGGCGCATAGCGGGCGACAAATCCCAACACATCGTCGGGCCGCTCCCCGATGGTGGTTTCCGAAAGACTCTCT
>JAKADW010000026.1 GCA_021820165.1 Bacillota bacterium | reverse complement strand
GGACGTGTACGGTCCCGGCCCGATAACCAGCGTAGCGCCTCATCGGTGATCACGTCGGTGGCGTATCCCGGAAATACCTTCTTTTCTCCCATTTCAATCATCGGTGGATTAAAATATTCGCCCTGGTTAGGCAATACGTTCCAATAATCAAATCCCGTCGGATCATGGTCACCGCCATGCCCCAGATGCCATTTCCCGACAATGGCCGTTTGATACCCAGCAGCTCGCAGCATTTTAGCCACATTGGGCTGCGTACCGTCAATTTTGTCCGCTAATGTCTTAACCCCGTTGAGATGACTATAAAGTCCCGTTAAAATGACCGCTCGGCTAGGAGTGCAAATCGAATTGGTACAAAAGCAATTGTCAAACCGCACCCCCTCTTTCGCTAAACGATCCAAGTGCGGAGTCTGGTTAATCCGTCCATCATAGGCACTAATCGCCGCAGCGGCATGATCATCGCTCATAATAAAGATAATATTGGGTGCCATCGTCTCATATTCCTCCTCTTTAAGGTTACCGTGCCAACTCGGGGCGCACGACCACCTCTTGTGACGCCTGCGCCGCCCGATAAATGCTCCGAACTTCTACCGATTGGTGTGGCCCGTCCCCAGTCACACCAGGCCGCCAACTGTGCGGCAAATCCCACGACGAGATAGGGGGCAGTAAACTCGGCTGCTGCTTCTCAAATTTCCATAGTCTCCCATCGGGTCACCGGGTTGGGCCATATGCAGATAATCTAGGCTAGCATCTTCAACTCGCAAGTTACCCTCACTGCCCAAGATTTCAATCTGTGTAGTGAGATCAGGATACACTACCATGGTCCCCCCTCGATAACCCAGGGCTCCCCCTGAAATTTCTCCACAATGCTATCTTCGGCTTCAATAGCATGAAACCGGGGTCGGTATAGGCCCACACCGCTTCCACGGCCCCCCATCAAATCAACAGATCGATGGCATGAATCAATTCATCAAGACCCCCGCCATCTCCCATTGCGCTGATAATAATGGGCTGTCCGATCCCATTTAACCTGCGCATCACCCCAAGACATGATCCCGAGTGCACTATCCTGCAACATCTGTTGGGCCTGCAGACATGCCGTATCATAGCGATGCTGCCGGAAGTCTTGATAGCTCACCAGTCCCACCCGCGGTGGCATGCTTGCTGGTGCTGCGGAATCGAGATTGACCGCCGTCACCAACGAAACCCCTGGCAAGCATTCTAGAAATCGGGCCTGTCTGGAGCCAATCGCGCCGCACCCATTCATTCCCCATCGTAACCGCTCATTAGTGTTCATACATGTCCTCCTGTCCCCCTACGGCTCCAACACCACTTTCCGCCGGAGACGCTGCCCGAGCCCTTGCAGTCGCTTATCCGCATAGGCGAAAAATTGCTGGTAGGCCTGACAAAAATAATCCACGCCGCCTACACTGCGTACGTCGTCGCCGCGACTTCGGGGACACCCTCCTTGACAGACGGCTCGCCACTGGCAGGATTGGCAAGCACTCGCCAATGCTGGTTTCAACAGCCGAAACTGCCGATACACGGGGTTTTGCAACAGCGTCGCTAATCGGTCGTCCCGTATATTTCCCAGACGCCACTGCGGTCCTAAATAAAAGTCGCACGGATACACATCGCCATTTTGTTCAATCACCAGCGTGGGGAGACACATGTCGGCCAGCGTACATTGCTCAGGTTCGAGACCCATATACCGTGACAATACATTGTCGAAAAATCGAATGGACATTTTCGGGTGACCATCATTGTACCAGTGGTCAAACGTCTGACATAAAAACATCCCATAGTCCTCCGGCCTAATCTCATAACGGCTGGGGTTTTCGGGTTTTTGGGCCAGAAAGTTCATGGCCGGAATAAATTGCACCCAACTTAACCCTTCAGATTGGTAAAAGTCAAACAACGCGTCGACGCGATGCACATTGCCAGGATGTACCACCGTCAAAATATTGAAGTCGACGTTGTAGCGCCGTAAGTGGTCAATGCCGCGCATTACCCGGCGAAACGACCCGTGTCCGTGTCGGTCTACCCGCCGCGCGTCATGAATCGCCTCTGGACCGTCTAGACTGACGCCCACCAAAAAGTGATAGGTACGGAAAAACTCGGCCCAGGCATCATTGACAAGGATCCCATTGGTTTGGATCCCATTGCCGATCACGGTGTGGTCGGGCGCATATTGCGCCTCTAAAGCCACTACATGTTGAAAAAATTTAAGGCCCGCCAACAGAGGTTCTCCCCCCTGCCAAGTCAAGGACGCACTGCCTTGAGTATGCGCCATATAATCGCTCATAAAGTGCTCCAGTAAGTCCAGATCAATGGCCTGCGCGTTCCCGGGATCGCCTTTCACCCGACTGTAATAGCAATAGTCGCACGCCAAATTGCAGGATTCGGATACCGTTTTAAACATAATCCCGACAGCCATCTGCCCATCCCCTCTTTCGTTTGATTGTGGCCTGAGTCTCAGACGAGGCGACTGCACACCTGCTACGAAGTCTCCTGTAATGGCGTCTGTTCTAACATCAAATCCACCGTGCGGTAATACGCCATGAAAGCCATCAGGCCGTGCAACAACAGGTCCTCCTTTTCTGTCTCTACCATCTTAAGCGGCGCATGAGGTCGTCGAGTGTGTCCTAAGGTGCTGATTCCCACGCCAGAAGAGGGGGTTTTAAAGAATCCTTGGTTACAACTTCGGGGGTCCGCCCATGGTGCTATTCCCCGTGCAATAGGGACCATAAACTGTGCCCCTGCAATGTTGCCGGAACCCCCATCCCTAATAATTCCTACTACATTAACATGACTCATGCGATCGGAAATTGTACCGCTAGCCACTCGATGATCAAGGAGACTCTAATTCCGGGCTCATAGATCGCGCCATTGGTTCACAGAATAAAAATCCTGTGGTCCGAGGTAAAAATGACCCCCGTATTGTCGCGCTGCCCCAAGGTCTCCAGTGTTCGCAATCTCGTGTCGACCCCCTGATCCAATGAATAAATTCTCTCTTTTCATCTCTTCCTGAATAGGAAAGCAACCACCGGAGCTGATCCCTGCCTAAAGTCCAGTCGGACAGATTCTCCCAGGACCGATGCGTGGTGCCCCACCCAAATTCCACGTAAAGCAGTTCTCGCACTGCCCCCTCGCGAGTCCAATTGTGCAACTATTGCGTTACCTTGGGGCTTGCCACGCAGCTTTGTCCGCCAAGTTCCCCCTCGTCAAATCCTAACTGCAGCACCTTCTCGTTGTTGATCACGTGCTGGGACTCGAATTTTCTTTAAGATATCGTGCCAGATAGGCTGCCGTCGCGGGTCAGCGCCAGACAACCTCGGCTAAAACACGCCCCTCACCCCGTTTGCGGGGGATAACGTCCCGTTCCTCGCGCAGGCAAAGACTGGCGCGCAGACAGTTGGCCCAGGTGACTGCACCGTGCGTGCCCCCATAGCACCCTAAATCATGAGCGGGATGAATACGCATTCTTCGGCTTCCCGGTTTATCTCTCTCTCAAACTGATTTTACACAAACCCCGCGTCAGCCGTGTCTTGCGAAGTCGTTGCGTGGTAGTACCGCCGAATCGGGGCCACGCCCGGCCGTACCGTATCCGACAATTGGACAGGCAGCGGCGCTCCGAAAAATTCCTCCAACCGTTGTCGCATCTGCTGCATAATATCAGGATGTTGAGGGGCCACATCCGTCAGTTCTTGAGGATCTTTTGTGAGATCATACAAATGCTCATCGGCTTCGGGATGTTCGAAGTTGACCATATAGTTCCACTGCAGATCGCGGACCGCCGCATAGTTGCCCCATCCCGTCACAACCCAAGGTCGTGGTGGGTCGGCACTGCCGGGCCACACATTATGGCCAGCCACCGCCGGATGGTCGATGTGCAGGAGATCCAGAATGGTCGGAAACAGGTCATGGCTTTGCACCAGAGCCGACTCTTCTTGGCGGTGTGGATCTTCCGGGTGGCGCACGGCCCAGATTAATTGCGTATTATGGCGGAATAAGTGCGCCGGATGCTTGGAGAACCGACCATGGTCCAACAATTCCGTCCCATGATCGTTTAACAAGACCACGACCGTCCGATCCCACAACCCCTGGGTCTTAATGCTGTCCAATAATTGACCGACCCAATGGTCTACAAACGTGAGATAGCCCAGATACAGATGGCGCACCCGCTCGGCTTCCGCCGGGCTCAAGTCCGCCTCCCCCATGCCGTAGGGGTAAATAAACTCGATACCCTGATATTCTCCATAAACCGGATCCACATAAGCTCGGGGCGGATCCCAGGGTTCGTGAGGTCCGAATGAATCCACCCACAGCATAAACGGTTCGGCCTCTCGGTGATCGGCTACCCACTGCGCCGCCCGGCGAAACACCTGTGCCGTCAGCCAATCCTCCTCCTGGACACGGTCCCGGGTATTTAACAAATATTGCGTGAGAACCGGATGTTGCCGTGGGTCCGGGTCCCGCTCATAAGATTTTAAGGCGTCCTCGGACAACCGTCCGCTGCGAAAATTGTCACTTTCATAGCCGCGAATGAATTCGTAGGACAAAAATCCGCGGGTGAAGTTCATCGTGGGCTTAAACATATGATAAGTGTCACTAATGAGGCCGGTTTGATAGCCCTGATCGAGTAGCACTTCCGCCAGAGTCGGCTGTTCTGGAGGGATCTTATGCCATCCGCGACCGGTTGGCCATAACCCTTCTGTCTCATAGTCAAATCGCCAAGGGAAAGAGCGCTCTCCGGTAAAATACGCCCGCCGAATGGGGATCGTCGGCTGCCCTTCGCCAAACGCTTGCATAAATTCTGTGCTTTCCTTACGGAGAGCATCCAAGCGCGGAAGGGCCACAGGCCATGGCGCACAATGATTCAAAAGATCCCAACGAAACGTGTCTAAACAGACAAACACCACATTATAACGCATAAATCAAATCTACCTTCCTTTCTAATAGTGGTCTGTAAAGACCACCCCATCCCGACAGGATGCACATACAGAATTCCTCTTCACTGTTCTCCGTGTCCTCACAAGCAGGTTAAGATTGGCATATTGCAACGAGCAGAATGTCAAGGTTCAAGGTTCATATGTTTTACGCCCTAATATAGCTATTTTGTTACGAATTGAAACCGCTCCCAAAGTTCACGAGGACCTTGAAGCTCCTGTAGCGCTGATTGTGCTAACCGTTCCATTTCCGAACATGTGCTGGTTTGGAGGGGCGCAAGATTTTGATCTTGCATAGGGTCTTCCCGAATGTTAAAGAGTTGAGGAGCGTGGGACCGTGTGGTCACATCCACTGGATAACGCCAAAGTGGTGAATTCGTATAGGGCAAAAAATGTCCAACTTCCACTTCCTGCGGTACTTGTACTGGGCGAAACCAATTGGTCGCATTCATAAATGCCGTGGAATACAAATAAAGAGGGGACCGTGGCTGTGGAGCCATATGATAGGTATACGTCCCATTGGTAATATTCAAATCCTGTCCAAAATAGCCGTATACTGCCCACTGAGCCCCCGTGTGCTGAGGGTTGCCAAGAAATGGGATCAGACTCCGGCTGTGGCTCGTGCCCTCGATGGGACAACCCATCACCTCGCGAATCGTCGCGTAGAGATCGACAGTCGCTGTTAATCCCGAGACGGTCTGCCCTCCTCGCGAAACCTCTGGATGATATATAATCAGTGGGATCCGTGTGAGAACATTATAATTAAGGCAATTAGGCTTTCCCATCCATCCATGTTCCCCGAGGTAATGTCCGTGGTCTGTAGTCAAAACGATCATCGTATCATCCCAAAGATGATATTGCTCAATCTGGTGCAAAAATCGGCCCAGCCACGTGTCGACCAAAGTGATTTTTGCCGCATATTGCGATCGGACAAATGCCACTTGGCGCTCGGTTAAGTATTGCGGGCCATCTTTGGTCAGTTGACCATAGTGAGGCCAGATTGTTAGATGGGGATCATGAATATCTTCATCGGTGTACATATGTGCATAGTGGGAAGGCACGTGGAACGGTTCGTGTACATCGAAACAATCGATCATGAGAAAGAACTTTGACTGATTATGGTTTTCTACTATCCAGTCAGCAGCCGATTGAAAGACGCGGGGAGCCATAAACTCTTTCTCTTCGCGAATCGTAGCGGAATTTCTGGCATATGCTATACGGTTTAGAAATGCCGTCGTCGACTGTTCCGGATCCACTAATAGTTGACGAATAAAGTCCTCGTTAGGTTGAATCGGAGCCGTTTTCCAGGCATCAAATTCATGCCCGCGAATAAATTCAAATCCTTGAAAATCGGTAAAATATCCATGACTTCCATGTTGAAAGTAATGGAAATGGTCTGTGATGAGTTGTGTGACATAGCCGTGTTCACGTGCAACACGGGGTAACGGGTTATCAAAGGGTTCCAAGGGGCCCCAGGGCCGCCATAAAAATTCTTGGATTCCTGTAAGCATTTCTCGGCGAGCAGGCATGCATGGAAGACTACCGACAAAATGATTATCGAAACGTACCCCCCGTTGAGCCAACTCATCAATATGCGGAGTCTGCACGTCAAACTCCGTCGATTGATCGTAAGCTGGTAAAAAATGACGATTTAAACTATCCACCACAATCAACACGACATTCATCGTTCACCCTCCCTTAAGGATACAAAGCTTCCACCAGATGATCTTGGTCTCATAAAGCAAGGCTTTGGACCCCGTCGACAACGCCTCTTGATTGTTCCCGCTGTTGTGTTCAACCCCCTCGTAGCCTAGTATTGAAGTCCACTACGGCGGCACAAACCACATCCTTCATGAGGTGGCTTCCACTTCACTGCGAGAAACGGCGTGGCATGCGACTTCATGATGGGGCGTTATCTGAATAAAATCGGATTGTTCTTTGGCACAGATATCCATGGCTAAGGGACACATACTCGCATAAGGACAACCCTGATAAGACTCTTGCAGTACGGATTTAACCTGCTCATCAGTAGTACGCACAGATGTTTCAGGCGACATCTGAAACGTGGCTGACGCCAATAGCCTCTGAGTATAAGGGTGCTGAGGATGCATAACAATTTCTTGTGCATCGCCAGTTTCAATCACTCGTCCTCCATACATGACGAGAATACGATCGCATACATAGGTGGCAGAGGGCAGGTCATGCGTGATGTAAACAATAGACAAATGAAATTCATCACGCAAATTCAATAACAGTTTAAGAATATCCGCCCGAAGTGAGACATCCAGCATCGAGACGGGTTCATCGGCCACCAATAGTTGGGGGTGAATGGCCAAAGACCGAACCACAGCAACACGCTGTCGCTGTCCCCCTGACAGTTCATGCGGGAGTTTATCCCTTACAGTGGCGGTAGGAGTCAACCCTGTTAAACGTAACAGTCGGTCTAATTCCTGTTGAGGATCCTCTGAGTGATTCGACATATGTCGTCGAATTGGAAATAGCAACTGCTGCTCCACGGTAAAAACTGGATTGAGAGAGTTATAGACATCTTGAAATATCATTTGGACCTCTGTCCAATATTGGCGCAATCCCCGTGCATGGAGTCTGGTGACATTTCGCCCTTTAAACGAGAGAGTCCCCTTATAAACGGGAACCATGCCAACCAGAGCCCGGCCTAGGGTGGTCTTCCCACTTCCAGACTCCCCCACAATTCCTACAATTTCTTGGGATTGTATAGAAAAACTTATATGGTTGACTGGGCGAATCATCACTTGTCGCAGACCGTTCGACTGCTTAAACCGAACGACAAGGTCGCTCGCTTTCAACAGGTATTGTTCCTTGTCCATTGTCTCCCTCCTTTTGTCTTTCTTCAACATCAAAACAGGCAATTCGCATAGTCCGTACTGTCTTAATTTCCGGTTGATTTCGTATGCATTCCTCTCGAGCATACGAACACCGCAGACGGAATGCACATCCTGGTGGTAGACTTAATAAATCTGGAGGGCTTCCGGGAATGCTTTGCAGCTCTAGGTGTCCTCCAGTCAACTGAGGAATAGAAGTGAGTAATCCTTGACTATAAGGATGGTGCAGAGTTGATGAAAGAAAAGCCTGTGTGGGGCCTGTTTCCACAACTCTTCCGGCATAGATCACCATAATTTCCGAACTGATATAACTAACCAAACGTAAGTCATGGCTGATAAAGAGGACTGCAAACTTCTTATCTTGCTGAATACGCCGGATTTCCTCCAATATCTCGTGTTGCACCACCGCGTCGAGCGCCGTCGTCGGCTCGTCCATAATCACTAAATCCGGATCCAACGCAATTGCCATCGCGATAGCTAAGCGCTGACGCATGCCGCCAGATAATTCGTGAGGATAATTACCCAGATGCTGCCGGTGTATACGCACCAGATTGAGTAATTCTTCCATACGGTCTTGAATTGCTTTACGGCTCATTGCCGGTTCGTGTATCCGGAAAATTTCACCAAATTGCTGGCCGACCGTAATCACAGGATTTAATGTCGCCAAAGCACTCTGAAATACCATTGAAAATTTTTTCCACCGTAAGAATCGCAGCCGCGCCTCGGGTATTGCATAGAGATCGCTATCTCCTATCAAAACACGTCCCGTAACCATGGATGCATTGGATGGTAATAAGCGCATAATAGCGGATGCCAAGGTCGATTTACCTGACCCCGATTCCCCTACCACCCCGAGAATTTGTCCTGGATAAATAGACAAAGACACGTCATTCAACGCCTTTGCCAGCCCCTCGTTGGTTTCATACACTACCGTCATGTGCTCCACCGTTAGTAAGGGGCGACCGTCATGCATCATAGTGAATTTCCCCCTTCACTGCATGCCAGACATGACCCAAACGTTCCTTCGGTGTTCTCTGTGACTGATGTAACCGCGGATTCGTTACTTCATCCAAGGCAAAGTTCATCAGTGCCAAACTCGTGCCAAACACTGCAATGGCCAGCCCTCCCGGAAGTAGCCACCACCACGCCCCATTTAATACCGCCCCCCCATTATTCGCCCAGTAGAGCATAGTGCCCCAATTCACCCCGTTTAAGTTGCCGAGTCCTAAAAACTCCAAACCTGCTTCCGCTAAAATTGCACCTAAGATTCCATACAATAAACTGGCAAGAAACAAGGACAACATGTTTGGCAGAATTTCATGCACCAATATTCTTCGATCAGACGCACCAGACAGACGGGCTGCCCAAACAAAGTCACGATTCGCTAGGGTCAGGGTCTGAGAACGCAACACCCGCGCCCTTCCTGCCCAACCGGTCAACCCAATAATGACGGTCAGGGCTAACGAGCTTCCTTCATGGATGTAAGCAGCGGCCACGATCATTAAAGGTAGCCCCGGAATCACCAAAAAAATATTCGTAAATGTGGCCATAATTCGGTCAAATACTCCCCCTCGATAGGCGGGATACATGCCAATTCCCACCGCAAGAAAGGTAGAAATTAAGCTGGCGCCGAAGCCCACAATTAAGGATGCTCGCGTTCCCCAAATAAATTGAGCATAAACATCTTGTCCCAATCCCGTTGTACCAAACCAGTGGCGTGCATTGGGAGGTTCCAATGGAGTAAAATGGGTTGCCGTGGGACTATAACGAGCTACGAGCGGAGCCAAAATCGCAATCAAAATAAAAACAATAAAGATAATGAAGCCGATCCGCGCCTTGCGATTTGTCCAAAGTAGTTTCAGCCACCAGAAGTTGGAATGTAGGCGAAGATTCCCCGGTGTACTGGGGTTGATTTGCCCTTCATCTAGCGTTCCCATTACCGATCACCCGTCGTTCGCACACGGGGATCTAACCAACTATACAATAAATCCACCAGAAAGTTGACAATTAGAACCGACAGGGATATCACCAAAAATAACCCCTGCATGAGAGGATAATCTTCATTTTCGACGGCCGTGAACAATTGATACCCCACTCCGGGGTACGAAAACACCACTTCCACAAGAATGACTCCACCTACAACGAATCCGATAGCCATTGCAAAATTTGTTACACTGGGCAATAACGCATTACGGGCCGCATGTCGAAACATTTGGGACCGTGTAGAAGCCCCTTTAGCACGCGCAAACACCATGTAATCCTCCCCTAAAGTTTGTATCATGTTATTCCGCATATGCAATAACCACCCCCCCATCCCAGGCACTACTATGGTAATTGCTGGCAGTATAGCGTGGTAAATTACTGTGCCCGCAAAAGCGAAAGTCCATTGAGGAGTCATATTCGACGCGTAAGAATGCGCTATTGGAAACCAATGCAAGCTATATCCCATGCCTAATAGCAGCAATAAGCCGAGCCATTGATGCGGAATTGCCCCGGTAAAGGTTGTGCCCGTTGTCAATACAGCATCTCCCGTTTGATTGTGATGCCAGGCTGAATAGATACCTAATAGTGTACCCAGTACCGCAGCAATCACTGTGGCTGTCCCTGCCAAGCCCAAGGTCCACGGCAAGCTCGTTTCAATGATCTTAATCACGGGCACAGGATAATATGTGAGAGAAATCCCAAGATTCCCATGAATCAGATTCACTAGATACTGCCAATATTGCACTAATATTGGTTTGTTGGTTATCCCAAATTGCATCTCGAGAGCATGCAAAGCAAGTGGACTCACTGTTCCTTGATACCGAAATACCATTAACATGGCAGGATTACCAGGCATCATCCGCGGTAAAGCGAAATTGATGGTTACTGCCGTCCAGGCGGATATAATCAAAAATCCTAATCGGCTAATCACGTAACGCACAGTTTTCCCTCCTTTCAAGAACTACCCATCATGCACTGGCTTGATATAAATAGAACCTCAATGTTCTTTACGCATTACCCCCTATATATACCGATTCGCCCGTTGCCTCTCCTTAATAATTATAAGAGGGTCACGAACACTTCACTTGGCTTTTCTGCACCCGTGACCCTACCACACGGATAATGTCACTTAACGGGATGCAAATGACTTGTAATCAATCCACTTGATGGGGACAACCAAGGTCCACCCTGCGCGTAGGGATTGGCAGCGGACGGCCACCCAGTGAAATTCTTCGTCGTATATTCAAACCAGGTAGGAGTCTCGACCAAAGGAATTGAGGGCATCTTGCTGGCCACAATGCTAGCAATTGCGGCGATCGCCTGGTGCTGGACTTTGGATTGACTTGTCTGCAAGTATACGTTAAGCCAATGCGTCGTACGCGAATTAGACCAATTTTCATTATTGGTCACCCTGTTAGGATAGAGCATCGCATAATAAGAATAGAAAGGCGTGGGTCCGTTATCGGTCCACGATAACGCCATTTCGTAGTTATGTCGACTCAACACATTGCTGACATAGAGACTGTCAGACTCGCCTTGAACCGTAACCTTAATACCCACTCGCCGCAATTCAGTCGAAATTGTCGAGGCCATGGCTACCCATTCTGAATAGCTCGAGACTACTTGCAAGGTGAAACTTAAGGGATGGCCTGAAGGAGAAACAAAGATTCCCGCAGTATTTTTTTTAAATCCCGCCTGTTTTAATATCGCCTGGGCTTGGGCCGGATTATACGGTAGTGTGGCGTGACTCGCTAACGACGCAGGCAACCAATTTCTCTGCGCAGGCAACAACAAATCATAAGGATTCGCAGCAGGAGCGGCATTATAGTCGGCGGCATTAAGTTTTTTCCGATTAAGAGCGAGGCTGATCGCTTTACGAACTGGCAATTGCGCTAACAAGGAGTTTTTTAAATTCGTATACAACATCAGCATTGAAGACGGTGCAAACCAATAATGATTCGTCTGTGGGTCGTGTTTCACATACGTTCGGTTGATATTCGGTATGAAAATACTGGCCCAATCAATCTTGCCTTCAGCTAAAGCGCCCGCAATACTTGTATTACTCGAATAAGCAGGGAAATCCAATTGTGCTACGGCAGGTTTTCCCCCCCAATATAGCGGATTCGCGGACAGAGTATACTCCTCAGGATTGAATGAATGGACAACATAAGGGCCGGTTCCAACAGGCTTTAAATTCAGAGTTTTTGTGGGATCCGTAATCGAACTCCAGATGAATTGCGGAATAATTTGAGTTTGTCCCAATACATACCAATCCATGGGAACCTCGGCTT
>JAKADW010000025.1 GCA_021820165.1 Bacillota bacterium | reverse complement strand
TATCCGTGAGGCGGGTTCGACGGCGGCTCAAGAGATTGCCTTTACGTTGGCCAACGGCATCGCCTACGTCGACGCCGCCATAGCGGCCGGCCTCGACGTGGATGTCTTTGGACCCCGGCTCTCGTTTTTTTTCAATGCCCATATGGACTTTTTCGAAGAGATCGCTAAGTTTCGGGCAGCGCGACGGCTGTGGGCCGATATTATGCGCAACAAATTTGGGGCACGCGATCCGCGTTCCTGGCAATTACGGTTTCATAGCCAAACTGCTGGATCCACCTTGACGGCGCAACAACCGGACAATAACGTGGCGCGCGTAACGCTTCAGGCTTTGTCCGCGGTGTTAGGGGGAACCCAGTCACTACACACCAATTCGAAGGACGAGGCATTGGCACTCCCTACGGAAGCTTCGGCCCGCGTTGCATTACGGACGCAACAGATCTTAGCGTACGAGTCAGGTGTCACCGCTACGGTTGACCCATTAGGGGGATCCTTTTTTGTCGAGGATTTGACAGACCGCCTAGAGGCGGCTGCACGGAAGTATTTAGACCATATCGCAGGACTGGGTGGAGCCGTAGAAGCCATCGAACAAGGGTACATACAGCGTGAAATTCAAGAAGCTGCCTGGCGTTTTCAGCAAAAAGTAGAGGCAGGGCGTCAAGTGATTGTTGGCATGAATCGGTTTGGCGGGGAAGAACCACCCAATCGAGAAATTCTCCGGGTGGATGAAACGCTGGAGGCCAGGCAAGTAGCCAAGCTGGCTAACGTCCGGGCCACGCGTGACGCTGCACGTGTCGAGGCAGCGTTGGCTTGGTTGGACCGCGTTGTGGTCTCCAATCAAAATTTATTGGATCCTCTCATGGAATGCGTCAGGGCGTATGCAACCTTGGGAGAAATGGTGGGTGTACTGAAAAGCCATTTTGGCAGGTACCACCCCCCAGTCGTCCTGTGAGGAGGAGAGAGGAGACTCATGAAACTCGACCATTTAGGCGTCGCGGTGAGAAGTTTAGATGAGGCGATAGGTGCTTACCAAGCCTTGGGACTCGCAGTCGTCCACCGTGAAGTGGTGGAATCGGACGGAGTCGAAATAGCGTTTTTACCATTCGATGGAGGGCGATTTGAGTTACTGGAACCCACCGGAGAGGCTTCCCCGGTGGCCCGTTTCATTGAGCGTCGCGGGCCTGGATTGCATCATGTAGCGGTGGCTGTTTCAGATATTCGGCAGTCCCTCGGAGACCTAAAAGCTCGTGGGTTGCGCGTAATCGATAATGAACCACGGCCGGGCGCTAATGGCTCAATGGTGGCTTTTGTCCATCCGGCATCCACCGGGGGCGTGTTATTAGAATTGGTGCAACCGGGGGAACATGTCGGTGAGTAATGCGCCATTAGATGAACTCAAGAAACGCCAAGAACATATTGAGGCCATGGGGGGCGTCAAGCGCATCGCTCGCCAGCATCAGTCGGGCAAACTCACGGCCCGTGAGCGTATCCAGGTACTCTTAGATAAGGACACTTTCGAGGAAATCGGTGCGCACGTGAAACATCGGTCGTCATTGTTTGGAATGGATCAGGCAGTGGCTCCTGCAGATGGCGTGGTGACAGGATTTGGCCGTATCCATGATCGGTTAGTCTATGTTTTTTCTCAGGATTTTACGGTCTTGGGAGGGTCGCTCGGGGAGATGCACGCCGCAAAAATTCAGCGCGTACAAGACTTGGCCCTGAAGGCCGGTGCCCCAATCATTGGTCTCAATGATTCTGGTGGGGCCCGGATTCAGGAGGGGGTCGACGCCTTAAATGGATACGGTGAGATTTTCAAGCGCAACACCTGGGCTTCCGGTGTGATTCCTCAAATCACCGTGATTCTGGGTCCTAGCGCGGGCGGCGCGGTCTATTCTCCAGCACTGACCGATTTGATTATTATGGTCAGGAATACGGGACAGATGTTTATCACCGGGCCTCAAGTCATAAAAACTGTGACCGGCGAAACGGTGACGGCCGAGGATCTTGGCGGCGCCGAGGCCCAAGTGCGTCGTTCAGGGGTGGCCCACTTGGCGGCCCGCGATGATCACGAGGCTTTAGATTGGGTTCGGAAATTTTTGAGTTACGTGCCCAATAACAATCGGGAAGATCCGCCAATTCGGGAAGTGGGAGATCCATTAGATCGCGCCGAGATATCCTTGCGGAATCTGGTTCCTCCGGATCCCAATAAGCCGTATAACGTGAAAACCGTAATCACTGCAGTGCTCGATCGGGATAGTTTTTTCGAACTGCAAGAAGGGTACGCAGACAACCTCGTCATTGGTTTGGGTCGAATCGGCGGGCGTGCAGTGGGGATAGTGGCCAATCAGCCGCGCGTTTTGGCCGGGACTCTCGATATTAACGCGTCGACGAAACTTGCACGCTTTGTTCGATTTTGTGATGCGTTCAACGTCCCGCTTCTGACATTGGTCGATACCCCGGGGTATTTACCGGGTACATCGCAAGAGTTTGGCGGAATAATACGCCACGGTGCCAAAGTACTATATGCCTATGCAGAAGCTACAGTGCCCAAGGTTACCGTCATTCTTCGTAAGGCCTATGGTGGAGCGTACTTAGCGATGTGTAGCCGTGGTTTAGGTGCGGATCTCGCGATGGCTTGGCCGACTGCTGAAATTGCGGTGATGGGACCCGATGGAGCCGCCAACATTATCTTTCGCGATGAAATTGCCGAGGCCGAGGACCCGGTGCTGGCTCGAAGAGCCAAATCTCAAGAATATCGGGACCAGTTTGCAAGCCCGTATGTGGCTGCGGCGCATGGATACATCGATTCGGTAATTGACCCGGCCGAGACCAGGGCGCACGTTGCGCGGGCCCTGATGGGACTCTTTAACAAAAAGGAGAGCCGACCGCCCAAGCGGCACGGCAATATTCCGCTATGACTAAGAAACTCACGAACAAAACGGATCAGGAACCGATTGATGGGGAGATCGTGGCACTGATTATGGCCACCCTCCTTACCATGGAGACCAGTGAATCCTGGGGGACTGAAAGTCGTATCAGAATTCGCGAAAGCTGGCCACAGACTACGTTGTGGCGCTGGCTGTAAAAGGATCTAGGGATCCAAAAGAAGGGACGACGTGATGTATGGCAGTGCGTAAATTCCGACTGACAATCAATGGAGTAGTGTACGACGTAGAAGCAGAAGAACTCGATGGGACCACCGCTTCCTCAACGGTAGCTCCGGCACCGAAACCGGTTCAGAAAATGAATCGGGAATCGGAGGTGATTGTGCCATCGGCTCCTACCAGCACATCGCATACCGGTGGCGGGCATGGGATCACGGTCGAAGCGCCGTTACCTGGAGCGGTCTTAGATGTTCGCGCCAGTGTGGGACAAGCGGTTGTTCCAGGGCAAATTATTGTGATTTTGGAAGCTATGAAGATGGAAAACGAGATTACGGCCCCCATTGCGGGACGGATTGAGGCCATCCACGTGCAAAAGGGCGGCACCGTGAGCGCGCAAGACCCTCTGTTCAGTGTTGAACCCTAATCGGGGTGGACTGGTGGTGGTGGCGCCCCACCCGGACGATGAAGTGCTGGGTGCAGGGGGGCTAATCAGCCATTACGTGGAACGTGGTGAGCCGGTCAATGTGATTCTCATTACGAACGGAGACGGATTCGTCCAAGACGCCGAGCGGTATTACCTGGCGCTCGAGGTTAGCGCCCCCGAATACATTAATCTTGGGTACCGTCGAATGCGAGAAACGCTCGACGCTCTGGCGATATTGGGTGTGGGTGCGGAACATGTCCGTTTCTTAGGATTCCCCGATGGCGGATTGGAACGATTGTTGATGGACCATTGGGAGCATGAACCGTTTCAAAGCACCACGTCAGGTGTCACTCACTCACCTTATATCGAGACGACTGGCTACAACCGTCCGTACTTGGGACGTGAACTGCTGGCATTGTTACGAGAGATTTTGTTAGAGCTACGCCCGAGCGTCGTTGTCGCACCAAGCGCGTATGATGAACATCCAGATCATTGGGCGACCGGAGCGTTTGCGCGCTTGGCCGGAACGGAATTGGGATTCGAGGTGCGCCACTTAAGCTATTTGGTCCATTGGCCCGCCTGGCCATTTCCTTTAGCATTTCGACCTCGACAACGCCAGAAAGCCCCCCGGCCTTTGGTGGGGATCCATCCTAACCGATGGCACGAATTGCAGATGGATCCTGATGCCGTAATGCGTAAGAAACGGGCCTTGCTCGCCTACCAAAGTCAAGTCGAGCTGATTAAGCCCTTCATGCTCGCATTTGCACGCGGTTCTGAGGTGTTGTTTGAGGAATCGGTGGACGATATGACGGGCGACGGGATCGAGAGCGACGTTGATGGGATACCTGGCTCGAGGGCGTCCGTCACCAACCCCACGCGCAACCTCTTAGCGCAGTGGTTGAGAAAGGATACGCCCATTCGGCACGTGGAATGGGCCATTGCCGGGCAACGGCAAACGGTACGCGTCGACCTGACGTTATCGATAAAGGCCGATGAAGTGTTTCATGTCACGGTGCACATGCCGACGACTGGATCTCTCCGTCATTGGCGCATAGATCGCGATGGGATTGTTCGCGGTGAACATAGCGAGAAAATCGGAGTCAAATTTGGCTCCCGGTCATTATCGGTGTCCTGGCCCTTAAGCGAATACCAGGCGGATCGTGTGGTCTTGCTCGGGGTTCAGATTTCCTCCGCCGTAGGGTTTAAAGGGCGCACACCCTTGCAGTTGTATCGTTTGCCAGAATCCTTGATGTTTGACGAGAGATAGAACCGGATCACAACAAGCGAAAGGGGAGTGACATGATGCGTATATGGCTATCAATCGACATGGAGGGGATCAGCGGGATTGTCGAACGTCGGCAACTGCTACCGGGACAAGATCAGTATGAGCGAGGGCGAGTGGCTCTCATGCAAGACTTGGACGCGGTGCTGACCGAACTCCGAGCAGCGCCTGACTTAGAAGGGGATATTGTGGTTAACGACTCCCATGACGGCATGCTCAATGTTCTGTGGGATCAACTCCCGCCCGGAGTCCGGCTGATCTCGGGTGGTACGAAGGCGCTGTCCATGAATCAGGGTGTGCAAGCGGCGGACTTAGCGTTGTTTGTGGGATACCATGCCATGGCTGGAACGGCGGCAGCCGTGATGGACCATACCTATTCGGGGGAAATTTTCCGGGTGACCTTAAATGGCCGAGAAGTAGGCGAAACCGGTATTAATGCGGCAGTGGCGGGATACTATGGAGTGCCTGTTGGATTAGTGTCCGGGGACGATAAATTGGCCCACGAGGTGAGTGCGTTGCTTCCTTCCGCAGTTTCGGTAACGGTCAAGGAGGGAGTCAGTCGGAATTCCGCGATACTGATGTCTAGGCATGAGACAACTCAACGTTTACGGACCGGAGTGGCTGAAGCGTTGTCCCGAGCCCGAACCGGGTCGCTGACACCCTATCGAATTGAGAGCCCGACCCATTGGACCATGACCTTGATGACGTCCGACATGGCAGACCGCGCGATGTATTGTCCCGGTGTACAAAGGTTAGACGGGCGAACCATAGGGTTTACGACCGACACCGTAATTGAAGGATTCCGGGCCTTTTATACGGTAATGGGTCTTGCGAGTGGTCGGCCTCTCTATTGATCAAGAGATCCAAGTGACCCAACGTCTTCGTATCATCTCTATAAGTAGGGGGGGACTGAGATGAGACGTTGGATCGCCGGGGGGTTAATTGGGATCGGACTATTGCTAGGCACGATGGTTTGGTGGTTACCAACGGTCGTGGGGGCTTATGGAGCCCAGCTAGCGGCCAAAGCTCCACCCGCCGTCAGCGCTGGGACAGCGAGCCAGGTCCGGAACTCGACGGCCGTGGCATGGGAAGTGGCACCGCCATCGAGTCTACCTTCGGACGGTAGGGTGTTGGGCAGTATCGCGATACCCGCGATGCACCTGAAGACAGCTTTTGTTGAGGGTACGAGCTATAGTGACTTGCTGTTGGCGCCCGGACACTTTTCGGGATCGGTGTTACCGGGACAACTCGGTACGAGTGTCATTGCCGCGCATAATGCCACCTATTTTCGTCATCTCAATACACTCCGTGTGGGCAATTTAGTGGTGGTTACCACGGGTCAAGGAACTTTTTGGTTTCAGGTGGTGGGACACGGAGTAGTTTCCGACGTCGCGGGATTGCCCAATGACTATGCCCGCCCGCGCTTGGACTTAGAGGCTTGCTATCCGTTGGACGCTTTGTACTTTACTCCCGATCGCTATGTCGTGTACACGGTATTGGTACGCGATCAACTGCGAACTAGTCCCATTAAAGCGGCCGTGGTGCCTTCCACATCCTATTCTGCAAAAATTCTTCCGGTCATTGCAAAAACCTACCCGCTACCACTGAAAGATAACTCAGTCCCCATGGGCACCATGCATTATATAGCGCCCGACACCGCCCAGGTTTTACAATTTAAGCAATCAGGCAACTCGCTCCAAGTTGAAGCGGAAGCCATTGACTTGTGGGATGCGGCCCGATACACCAGTCAATACCGTGACACCCAATGGTACGCATCCTTGTTCACCCCAGGGGTTTCACCGAAACTCACCAATGCTTTTTTTGGCGCTCACAGTATCGTGTTTGAAGCCCCGTTGAACGTAACCTTGTCATTGAATGGGAGCGGGAACCCTACCTCGTTGTTGCTTCAAGATAATTTAGTGCGCGTCAATGGAGTCGCCTACACGGTGACCATGGTGTGCCATGTGGCCGGTCATGAGGTCTCCGTCACGTCCTTTCAGGTAGCGCCATCGTAAGCGCAAAGCTCTCTAGTGCTCGCCGTCGCTCTCTTCGGGGACTTGCTCGACATATCATTGGGTAACAGAACAAAAAACCCTGTCTGGCCTACGCCGACAGGGTTTGACTTTTTACATCCGGTCAGAATTTCTTAAAAAATTTGGTGGAGGCGAGGGGAGTCGAACCCCTGACCTTCGACTTGCGATGCCGACGCTCTCCCAACTGAGCTACGCCCCCACAACGACTTTTGATTATACGGGCCGCCGGGCATCGTGTCAATGGATGGGCAGATTCGGGGTCGATAGGGCGAACTAGTGCCCGAGGTCGCCGGGGCGGGCGCTTTGCTCAAATAAATTCTTTTTTGTAAAAAGCAGGAGACAAGGACTTGAAGGCGAATGTCTAAGTGGAGTAAAGTGGAGTGAAGTGGAGGTGAGTGGAATGATGATGGGTGAATCTTCCCATTCTCTGGATGATAAAGGACGTATCATCATTCCATCACGTCTGCGCGATGAACTGCGTGACCGATTTATCATGACCAAAGGGTTGGATGGATGCCTGTTCTTTTATCCCATGGATGAATGGCGCACGATGGAGGAACGCTTAAAGGCATTACCGATGACGAATGCGAATGCGCGAGCTTTTGCTCGATTGTTTCTCGCAGGGGCACAAGATGTTGAAGTAGACCGTCAATATCGGATTACCATTCCTCCGAGACTCCGAGAGTATGGAGCGATTCAGAAAGATGTCGTGCTGGTTGGGGTGAGCAACCGGGTGGAGTTATGGGCCGAGGAACGCTGGAATGCCTATCAAGAAACGGCACAAGCGGGCTATGAGGATGTGGCGGAGAAAATGGGAGATTTCGGGTTTTGACAGGGAGTGACAGCGTGGTGACGTTTCGTCATATCAGCGTAATGCCCAATGAGGTGATGACCCACTGGATGACAGACTCCGCAGGGTTGTACATCGACGCGACGTTAGGCGGTGGTGGCCATTCGCATCTCCTGTTGTCCACGTTCCCTTCTGTTCGCCTCATTGCAGTGGATCAGGATCCCATAGCCATAGCGGCGGCTCAAGAGCGATTGGCTCCATTTGGGAATCGCGTGGATTTTCGATGTGGGAACTTCCGCGATTTAATGTCCTTGCTCGCGATCCATGAACGGCATGAGGTAGCTGGGGTACTGTTTGATCTCGGCGTCTCGTCGCCTCAACTCGATGTGGCCGAGCGCGGCTTCGGGTATCAAGATCCCGAGGCGCCGCTAGACATGCGGATGGACCCCAACAACTCCGTCACGGCGTTTAGGTTGGTCAATATGAAGCCCAAAGATGAAATTACGCATGCGCTCTCCGCGTGGGGAGAAGAAAGATGGGCATCACGGATCGCGGAGTTCATTGTGCGTAGTCGCGAAAGAGAACCCATTCGCACCACTGGACAGTTGGTGGAATTGATAAAGGCGGCGATTCCAGCATCTGCCCGGAGAACTGGGGGACATCCGGCCCGGCGCACATTTCAAGCATTAAGAATTTGGGTGAACGACGAATTGGGGTCTCTAAGCTCTGGGCTCGAACAGGCACGATTGGCAGTTCGGCCCGGGGGCCATATTGTGGTTATTTCGTTTCAATCGTTGGAGGACCGAATTGTCAAACATACTTTTCGTGACTGGCAGGAGGCTGGTGACGGGGCAGTCGTGACCCGTCGCCCCTTGATACCGTCTGATGAAGAAATCGTGGACAATCCGCGGTCACGGTCTGCAAAAATGCGTGTGTTCTCACGGACCGGTCGTGAGAACGCGGGAGCTTGGGGTTAAGGAATCGGTGAGGTTGTTGGGTGCCGTTACAGGAGGATTGAGTCGTGGTCAATAAACAAGAGGTTCGCTATAACGTGATGAACGAGGGCAATCTGGCAAGGACATGGGAAAAAAAGCTTCGGCATAAACCCACGCCTCCGAAACCACGACGCCGATTTAATAAAGTCGCCAGAGTGGTGTTTTGGGTGTCTACAGTTTGGGGCATGGGGCTTTTGGCCTCTGTCTTAGCGGTACATGTTTTAATCATGGGCTATCAAGTGGACGCGCTTCAGACCCGTTACACTCAACTCCATCGACAAACAGAGGTGCTCGCGTTGTCCGTCACCCAATTGCGTTCGCCCCAGGCATTGGCGGCGGACAGCCAACGCATGCACATTACTCTGAAAAGCCCGATGGTTGTAGCGCCTAAGGTCCATCATTCCGTGGCGGTTTCATCTTCCGGGAAGTGGTACCAAGGTGTGTCACGGTGGATCGCGGGTCTTCGTGGAGCGTTGACGGGACGATGAAGAAAGCGGCTCATGGCATGACTAAGAAGCGGGCTCTGTGGACGCTAGGGTTTACCGCGGCGTTTACGGCGTTGTTGCTGGTGCGTTTGGTGATGATTCAAATTGGCAATGCGGGCTATCTAAAAGCGTATGCCGCAAGCATTCACGTGCATACGCTGACGCTGCCCGCCCCTCGAGGCAAGATCTTGGATCGTAATGGGGCAGTGTTGGCGATGGATGTGCCGCGTTATCAGATTGTGGCGATACCAAAATATTTGACCCCGCAACAGGTACAACCTACCGCAGCCACATTGGCAAAGTATCTCCCGTTTTCGACCACCCAACTGGCCGGGGTATTGGGCAATAAGTCCTGGTATGCGTTGATCGACCGATCAGTCACGCCGGCGTTGGGACATAAGATTCAATCCTTAAATTTGCCCGGCATTGAGGCCATTCCAAGCTCTGGACGAGACTACCCGAACGGGACCTTAGCGTCCCAGGTTTTAGGGATGGTGGGATCACAGGACCAAGGTTTGGCTGGCGTGGAATATGCCTATAATAAAATTTTATCCGGCCACAACGGATCGTGGACGGTTAACACGGATGCGGCGGGGAACCCTTTGCCGCAGTGGCAAAAGTCTTATAAGGCACCGGTTCCGGGCAATAACGTGCAATTGACGATCGATGCTAACATCGAAGCCGTTGCTCAAAAGTGGTTAAAATGGGGGGTGAAGCGGGCCCATGCACTGAATGGCACGGTGATTGTGTTAAATCCTCACACCGGGTCGGTGATTGCTATGGCCAACTGGCCCAATTTTAATCCCAACAACTATTACAATGCCACTGCTTTGGAAATGAACAACTATGCGGTGGAGGATCCCGTCCCACCGGGATCAATTTTCAAACCCGTCACGGCGACCGCGGGTCTCATGTTGGGACTTTTTACACCCAATAGTCTTTTTGATACCCGCGGCTACAAAATTGTTAATGGGGTCCGAATCAACGATTGGAACCCGGTGGGTTGGGGCTGGATTACCCTGACGCGTGGGCTTGAAGTGTCTTCCGATCAGGTCTTCATGGACGTGGCCTTAAAGGTGGGTGCGGCCAACCTGTATCGATTCATTAAGGCGTTCGGCTTGCAACACCCGAGTGGGGTCGGACTGCCTGGCGATTCGACGGGCTTATGGATTCCCCCAAAACAGGTCAATGCGGTGGACTTGGCCACGATGGGCTTCGGTCAGGGCATGGCGGTGACTCCGATGCAAATGATTACGGCGGATTCTGCGATTGCCAATAATGGAGTCATGATGCAACCGCATATCTTAAAGGCCGTGTTGTCACCATCGGGCGCGGTGATCCAACACGTGCAACCTACTGTGGAGTCTCGTCCAGCCAGTGTTCAGGTGGCGCAAGAGATTCAACACATGATGACGTTGGAGGCCACTCAGGGGACTGGGGTTCCAGCACAGGTGCCGGGGTACATTATTGCGGGGAAAACCGGTACCTCCCAGAAGATTATTAATGGGAAGACGTCGGCCGACAAATTTGTCGCATCGTATATGGGCATGGGGCCTATGCCTAATCCGCGCTTCATTATGCTTGTGATGATTAATCAGCCGGTTGGAAAACTGTTCTACGGGGACCAAGTATCTGCACCGGTCTGGAAGCATATCGCCTCGTTTATGTTTAAGTATTGGGGCATCAAACCCTATGCCGGGCCCGATAATGGATCTAAACCCTTTGTCCCGTAGCGTTCTGCGGAATCGTCTCTAGGCATACACATTGTGAGTAACAGCCCGTCCTGTAACGAGGAGGCTTCTCACAATGAATGACCGTCCTACGTTAATTATGAAGCGTAGAAACTTTCTGGTGCTGGCGTTGATAGGCATCTTTGACGGGGTGCTGATGGGACGACTGACGACGATCCAAGCGGTAGACGCTGCTCGACTCAAGATCATTGCGGACTCCGCACACTTTCGCGGGGTGCCGTTGGCCGCCTTCCGGGGAAATATTGTTGACCGTCATGGGCATCTTTTAGCGGGAAGCCATCACGCATACTCGACCTATGCGATCCCCATTCAAACCCGTCGCCATCGCACCACGGAATCTCTCTTATTGGCTACAGTCCTGGGCCTGCCTCAGAACCAGGTCCTGCGCCGGTTGAGTCGGCACCAGGGGTTTGTGTGGCTGAAACGGCGGCTCACCGCAGAGGAACTCGACACCCTCAAAAGTCAATTGCCATCCCTACCGGGGGTGTACCTTGTCACCGAGACCGCTCGTTATTATCCAGAAGGGAATCTGGCGGGACCTGTCTTAGGGTTCACTGGAATCGACAATCAAGGGTTGGCTGGGGTCGAATTGGTGTTTAACAAATACTTGCAAGGGAAACCGGGCAAGATTCAGGAAGAGTACGATGTAACGGGGAGAACGATCCAGTTTGCTGAACAACGCGTGCTTCAACCCATCCAGGGCGATACGCTAGAGTTGACTCTGGATGAAAAAATCCAATGGATGGCGGAACGCGCCTGCGAACAAGCCATGATTTCGACGGGTGCCAAATCGGTGAGTATTACGGTCATGCACCCTCCAACTGGCGGACTCCTGGCTTTAGCGCAGCGGCCGACATTTAACCCGAATCGGTTTCGGGAGGCCGATCCTAAACACTACAGGGTATTAGCGGTATCCGACGCCATCCCACCCGGATCGATTTTTAAGCCAGTGACTTTGTCCTCGGCATTGGAAATGGGCACAACACACCCGGGAGCAGGTTTTTACTGTCCCGGATTCAAGCGGGTACTGGGACGCCGTGTGAATTGTTGGAGGCCCGAGGGACATGGGGCCGAATCCCTGGGGGCGGTGGTCAGGAACTCTTGCAATGTAGGATTTATGGAACTGGGGCTAGGTTTAGGCGTCTCCCGTTTTTATGAGGCGCTTGGGCAGTTTGGACTCATGGAGCCCACCCACCTGGATTTACCGGGCTCGGCCCGGGGGATTTTTCCCAAAGCGTCTTTAGTGACCGCCTTGGATTTG
>JAKADW010000024.1 GCA_021820165.1 Bacillota bacterium | reverse complement strand
GGTGGCCTCCTTTTTCCACATGCACCACTTCAGTGCCGCCCGCTATATTCTCCGCCGGTTGAAAACCTCGTGGCTCAGCCGCGAGGCGCTCACCACGGGACTCTTTGGCGGGCTTTTGTTTCTCTTGGCGCTCTGGACACTCCTTGCTACACCGTCCTTGAACGGCGAGGGCTATGGGATTTTCGTGTGGGGGGTGGCGTTTTTCGGCCTGCTGGCGCTCTTTGTGACGGCGATGCTCTACGCGACTATCCCCGCCATGCTAAGTTGGCATTCGCCCACCACCGTGTTGAATTTTCTTGTCTTGGGGCTCTATGGCGGAGCGAGCTGGGCGATCGTGTTGGAGGCCTTGAGCCACCGTCCAGCGGCCGCGCTCGGAACGATTCAACTCGCGTTGCTGGTCTTGGTTTTTATCATCAAAGGGTTGCAGTGGCATATCTTTCGGTTGGCACGACAGCGCATTGACCCGGCTACCGGCTTTGGGCTTCCCTTTGCCCCCTATCGCCTCCAAGACACGGGGACCACGAAACCGCCATATCGGACCCAAACCCAAACCCAACCGGGCCTGGATCCCGCATCACGGGTCTCCAAACAAGTGGCCACCATCCTGTTTTTAGGGGTGGTGCCGGTTATTGCCACGGTGTTCGGAATGCATGCCCAAGGGGGCGGATTTTCTTTGGTCGGGGCGGCGTCCGTGACCGTGGGACTGGGACTGGAGCGTTGGCTCTTTTTCCGAGATGCCACCCATAGCTCCCAGGTGTTCTTCAACGATGCGCCGGACGTTCCTTCGAGGGTAGCGGAGGCCGTGAACACCAAAAGAACCTGGGCCTCGGGCCGGTCGCTTGGAAAATAGCATGGACGTGTATGCGACCGACATTAGCGGCCCGGAAGCTCAGAGTCTTCTTCTTTTAAAGTCCGAGCTTTCGGTGGAGATTCGGGTGGGGCGCCGGGTTAGGCGACCGCTCTTCGGACGTGGGGAAGGTGCACCTTGGGTCGCGGGGGCCGATGTCACGGGACCGCGGGCGGGGACCATCTTATATGCCCCGATTGACGAAACCATCAAACAGGTGGCCGCTCAAAACCCTAAAACGCCCATCTTTTGGGCAGAATCCTTTGACCCCGCTCTCCGCCAAGACCTTCCCGCCGGGGCGGTGGCGTTGCCGCGGTTGGTTCCGGAGATGTTTTTTCCGCCCGGTCCCGGAGCGGACACATTTGGCGTCACGCGGCGCCTCCATTTAGAAGGAAGGCCGCGTGTCGTCTATGTGGGGCAGTATGATGAGGGCGCATCCCTAACAGCGCTTTTCGAGTTGACCCGACGACTTTTCACCACGGGGGGAGAAGTGGTGCTGTGGGAGGGGCTCGCCCGCCGCGATGCCCTGGCCCCGGTGGTCAAGACCCTCCGGCTTTCAGAAACGGTGGTTTTTGCCCCGCCGTTGAATCTCGAAGAGGCGGCCGGACTTTTCTTAGGCGCTGATGTGATTTGGGTGGGTGAGGCGAATCCCCGCCAAGACTTGGCCTTGACCTGGGCAATGGCCTCTGGGGCTCCCATTGTGGCCCGCTATTCGAAGCCCTCAGAAGCTGTCTTAGGTCCGGCGGCACTGTGGGTCTATGACGACGACTTGGATGTCATGGAAGAGGCGCTGTTGACGGCGCTTCAAAATTCGATCATTCGTGAGGAACTCCAGCAACGGCAAGGGGAATTAGCGCATCCCTGGCGCTTTGGCGAGGCGGCCCCCGCATGGATTGCGGCCATTAGCGGGTCGGATGAATTCGGGTAGAAACGGTGAATCTCTGCGGGGAGTCGATCGGCAAGGGTGGGAGCGACGATGGTGAGGTAGGGAATTCCTGTTCAACGAGAGCGGTGTCCGCTACCTTTTTTAAGGGATGGGCGTCGTGGGTTCTCGTCCCGCATGGCGTCGGCTAGGGTGAGGGGCGCACCAGCCACGGTGTCTGATGCGAACGCCAAAGCTCGCACGCTATTCCCGCTGGACACACAAGGGTAATATAGGAATCAAAAATAGTCCAAGTGCACCTTGTGTCTTTGTGTCTTTCAAAGGGGATAGTTGTGATGAATCTTGAATCGCCGTCGAGGGATGTGATGCGCCGCGCCCGCCGGAACACGCTCGCCGATCTCCTCGCCCGCAGCGCCCAGCGGTATCCTGATAAACGGGCGCTTTTGTTTCAGAGTGAAGACTTAACGTACGCGCAGTTCGATCGGCGCGTGACCCAAACCTGTCACATGCTGATCGAGGCGGGGATTTCGGCAAAGTCGCGACTGGCCATCCTTTCTAAAAACAGTTTAGACTTTGCGGTGGTCGCGTACGCGTCAGCGCGAATCGGCGCCACCCTTGTACCCATTAACTACATGCTTACTGTTAACGATGTATCCTACATTGTGCATCACAGCGACGCCGACGCCCTTTTCGCACCAAGAGACCTTGCGCCGGTGCTAGAGGCGGCGTTTGTGAACGACGGACGGAGATTGGCGCCCCGATATATTCTTCAATCGGCGGAGGGCGCGACCATCGGAGAATCCACGTGGCGAAGCTTTCGCGATGCGCTTTCATACCCTGACGCACCAATTCAAAGCACGGGTGATGGTGCGGATGTCGCTCAGATTCTCTATACCAGTGGGACGGAATCGAAGCCCAAAGGTGTGATGCTGACGCATGACAGCATCATATCGCAGTACGTCAGTTGTATTGTTGACGGGGGTATGGAATCCTCGGATATCACCATTCACGCGTTGCCACTCTATCACAGTGCTCAACTTAATTGCTTTCTTGGCCCGAGTGTCTACCTGGGCGGCAGTGGCATTATCCTCGAGCAAGCGTCGCCGGCGGCGATCCTGCAAACTATCGAAGAACATCGCGCAACAGAGCTTTTCTGCCCGCCGACGGTGTGGATTGCTTTGCTGCGGCATCCCGATTTTGAACAACGTGACTTGTCGTCGCTGCGTAAGGGCTATTACGGTGCGGCCATCATGCCAAGGGAAGTCTTAAAAGAATTAATGAGTCGACTGCCCGACGTGCAATTCTGGAACTTCTACGGGCAAACGGAGGTGGCGCCCCTGGCGACCGTCTTGAAACCGGAAGACCAACTGCGAAAACTTGGGTCAGCCGGGCGCCCGGCCCTCAATGTTGAAACGCGACTTGTTGATGATCAGGGACGTGAGGTTCCCGTGGGAGCAGTCGGAGAAATTGTGCACCGAACCCCGCATGCGATGATCGGATACCTGAACGATCCCGCACGAACCGATGCGGCGTTTTATCAAGGGTGGTTTCATAGCGGGGACCTTGGAGTTCGGGATGAGGAAGGATATATCACCGTCATTGATCGGAAAAAGGATATGATTAAATCCGGCGGCATCAACATTGCCAGTCGGGAAGTCGAAGAAGCGATTTACCAATTTCCCGGGATTTCCGAGGTCGCGGTTATCGGTGTGCCTGATGACTACTGGATTGAGGCTGTGACCGCGATTGTCGTCCCCAAACCAGGCGTCACCCTCCTAAAGGACGAGCTGGAAGAGTATTGCCGCCAGGTTCTCGCAAAGTTTAAGGTGCCCAAGCATTTTGTTGTGACGGATGGTTTGCCAAGAAACCCCAGTGGCAAAATTCTCAAGCGCGATCTACGAGAATTGTATCAGAACTTGGGAAACGAAATGTAACAAGAATAGGGGGCAAGGGCAACAAACGGGATGCCAAGGAAACGTCTTAAACGCTCCGCACGGCGCGGCGAATCGGAAAGGTTAGGGCCATCGTGTTGACAACACGTGTCGCTTTCGGACGATCCCGGCCGTCCCACGGAATACTCCGCATCGCGCGTCTCTCGATTAGGCCGGGTTCAGGTGATGTTGCGTTATCTTGACTATATTGCTGGCGTAATTGATATTTGAGGATTTTTCCTGACGGGTTACGGGGAATCGTGGCCAGGATGAGTTTTCGTGGTATTTGTCCGCATTATCCGTGTGTCCGCAGCGTTGACAGACAAATTCAGATTGACTGTTCCGATTGTCCGGGGATGTGAAGGTGCAGACCGCACATTCCTGCGAAATGTATTGGGGCCGGACCTGATGTCCATATTCGCGTCTGCATGCGCTGTGGTGCGGCGCGATGCGCTCGGCCAAGGAGTAACTGCAGTCATACCAAGTGCAGGGAAGTCGCGATCCGGGGACGGTAAAGCGGGATACTTGAGATGTGATATGATGTCAATACTTCTCCGGAGGTGGCGTTGGCCGTGCGGGGACCGTTCGAGACAAAGAAAGACTATATTTTCCATAAACTCAAACAGCAAATATTAGATGGCGAATACGAACCGGGCGATCGCCTGAAGATCCGGCCCCTCGCGCAGGAATTTGGGACTAGCGAGATTCCGGTCCGAGAAGCGATTAATCAGTTGGCGTCAACTGGCCTGGTGACCATGACACCGCACGTGGGGGCGGTGGCTACGCCGATCTCCGCCCAAGATTTGCGTGAGATTTTTCAAATTCGTACCGTATTGGAAGGGTTAGCCACGGAGCTCGCCGTGCCGAACCTCCCCCCGGATGGTATCGCGGAGATTCGTCGTATTCAAACAGAGTTGGAGGCAGCGGTCGATGGCGGCTGCGAACCTGATCGCTTGAACCGGCTCAACCGCGCGTTCCACATGACGATTTATCGTCATAGTCAGAACCGCCGCCTATCGACCCTTATTGAGGAGTTGTGGAACCACGCAGGCCGCTATCCCGCACCGCTAAAGGGTTCCGATGACGACTCGACCCGCCTATCGATCCGAGAACATCAACAGATACTCGAAGCCTTGGAAGCTCACGATGTTCGCCGTGCTACCGAATTGACCGCACACCACAAAAGCCGTTCGATGCGTCGAGTCATCGCCATCGTCGAGGGGCGAGAACGCTTAACTCGCTCGGGATGAAAAGCGCCAAAGGTGTTTATGGAAACCAGACCAGGGATTCATGGACGGATGCCGCCGGACGTTGCGCGGTCTGGCAGTGGCGGCCATGATGGGCATTTGATGCCAAAACCCGCACTGCCCGTTGTTGGCTAGAGCGTGACGGTCTCGGTAGCGCCGGCGTTAAATCGGCTCATATCGATGCCCTCGCCTTATCTTACGAGGTGAGGCGGGGATTGGGGATCACTTCCCTGAGTTCCTGACTTATTGCGTGTTATTCCGAGGTGTGACCCCAACGCTCTTACCGGTCTGTCCAGGGGTGGCCTTGGACCGTTCCGGCCCTCGTGTCCGAAAAGTCCGTATTGATGCGCGGATTCTCCCTTCGGAAACAAATTTTTTAAGGCCGCGTGTCGCGATAAGACTCTCGGCGTTGTGGCCGCCAAGTTAGTGTGTCGCGGTATTGGTAGCCAAGGTGCTGCTATGGTCCGGGGATGTCAAGGCCAGATTGCCCCATGACGGCGAACATTATCTTGGGGCGGGATCGTGCTCTTCTATTGGCTTTGTCGGCGGAATTTATGCCGTGTGAAGGCAGCGCCCCGCATGGACACCGTCATGCGAGGAAGACAGCTCTCGCTCAGCTGGCCTTCGGCGGAAGTCGTAGTGGACTGCACACGCTTACGGGCGTTGGGGTCCCGCGGGATGCATTTCGCGAAGCCCTCGGTCTCTCGGAGGAAGCACTAGTGAGTGTCGGTAAATTTCCGTGTGTCAGAATGTTGTTATTAAATCATATATGTTGTAATATTGAATAAACTATAGATAGTCAATCAAGGGAATTAAGATCACTTGTTCACCTACATTGAAGGAGTTTTTGTCGGTGTCAAAAACTGACGATGTGTATCAGGTGCTGCGGCAACGGATTTTATCCGGGGAACTGGTCGCCGGGTTTCGTCTCGTCATCGATGCCTTGGCCCGGGAACTCGGAGTCAGCCCGATGCCGGTGCGAGAAGCCATTCGACGGCTGGAAGCCCAAGGGCTGGTCGATTTTCAACCGAATGTAGGAGCCCAAGTGAGCTGCATCGATGAAGAGACTTACGAAGAAGTGCTGTCGGTAAGAGCGCGCATGGAGGGCTGGGCGACAGCATTGGCCGCGCCGTACTTGACGGCCGAAGACCTTGAAACGCTCAGGACAGTCACACGGCAAATGGACGAAGCCCTTGGGCAGGCGGACTTGCTAGCATACGGCGAACTAAACCGCCAATTTCACGCGGCTATTCTGCGCCGATGCCCCAATCGGTACTTAGTGGAACAAATTCATGCGTGTTCGATCCGGTTAGATCGGGTGCGATCCAACATATTTACGCTGGTTCCCGAGCGGGCCCGGGATTCACTGCAGGATCATTATCACATTTTGCAGTCTTTAGCCGAACACGCACCCGACCAGGTAGTGGAACGGTTTGTGGAGGAACATGAGCTAAAGACGCTTGAATCGTATCGTCGGCGCTGGCATAAGAGCGTTAAAGCCGACAAACGAGCTATGTTGAGGAAAAGGGAGGGGACTCCGTGACATCGATTCAACGGCGTATGCGCGGATCTATCACCCCGGTTGTAACGCCATTCACGGACGACAACCAGGTGGATCACGAGACTCTTAAAAGGCTGATTAACTGGCAACTAGGCGAAGGTAGCCATGGCATCTCGGTCACGGGGACGACCGGCGAACCCGGCGCGTTGACCTTGGACGAACGGGAAGCGATTTTTCGAACGACGGTAGAAGCGGTCGATGGCCGCGTTCCTGTTCTTTTAGGGAGTGGAAGTACCAATCTGGAGGAGACGCTGCGGTTAACGCACACTGCCGAACGGGCTGGAGCCGATGCCGTGCTGGTCATTGTCCCCTATTATAATCGCCCGTCGCAAGAAGGGTTAAGTCAATATTTCGTGACGGTCGCGCGATCGACCGCATTACCCCTCATTATCTACAACATTCCCGGCCGCACCGCGACCAATATTGAACCCGAGACAGTTAAACGGATATGCCTGGCGGCGGAGAACGTGATAGGCATCAAGGAATCCAACCGCGACTTTGAACAGGTGACGAAGGTGTTGCACCTGATGGGTCCGGACTTTCTGGTCTATTCCGGGATTGAAACCCTGTGCTATCCGATGCTGGCCTTGGGAGGTGCCGGCCATATTAGCGCCACGGCGAACATCCTTCCGCGGCCTGTTGCCGATCTTTACAATCTGGTTGCCCAGGGGGAATGGAAAAAAGCGCGGGAGCTGCACTACTACCTGTACCCGTTGAACGATGCCCTCTTTTGGGAAACGAATCCGGGTCCGCTTAAGGCCGCGCTCGGGATGATGGGAAAGATTCGCCCGCACTTGAGGTTGCCGCTGGTAGCCATTTCTCCGGAGCATTATCGAGGCTTGGAAGCGATTCTCCGTCAATATGGGCTTCTGCCCAACGAGGGAGGGCGGGACTGATGCGTCTAGCACGCGTTGTTGTGGATGGACGCATCCAGCCCGCTAGGGTTATCGATACGGGCTTGACTACGGCTGACGGGCGCTCGTATGCCAGTGACCAAGTCCAGTGGATCGCGCCGATAGAGCCACGCAACATTATCGGTCTTGCGCTCAACTATCGAAACCATGCGGCCGAATTAGGATTGGAACAACCCCCGGCACCCGCCTTGTTCTTGAAGCCGACCTCGGCGGTGGTGGGGCATCAGGCCCCGATTCGTTATCCCAGGGGCGCGACCCACTGTCACTATGAAACCGAAGTGGCTGTGGTCATGGGGCGCGCGTGTCGGCGCGTGTCGGCGGACCGGGCCTTGGACTATGTGATGGGCTATACCATTGCCAATGACTTCACTTGTCGGGACTTTATCCAAAATATCTTCCGTCCGCCTGTCCGAGCCAAGGGATTTGACACCTTTTGCCCGCTCGGACCGGTGTTGGTTACGCCGGATGAAGTGGGCGATCCCGGGTGTTTGGCGATCACCACCAAGGTCAACGGGCAGGTGCGGCAGCAGGGAAACACCAATCAACTCATCCACGCCATTCCCGACATTATCGCCTACCTCTCAGAGTTTATGACCTTAGCGCCCGGCGATGTGCTCTTAACGGGGACGCCGGAAGGCATATCCCCAGTTGTGCCGGGGGATGTCGTGGAATGTGCTGTAGAAAATCTGGGTGTGTTAATCAATCCCGTTGTTAAGGAGGAGTTCGAGTGATCTCCCGGGAGGTAATTACCCAGCAGGTGCCCGACCGTGTGCGACACTTCATCAACGGTCGGTTTATTGATGACGGCCCCACGTGGGTTGATGATCTGGACCCCGCCACCGACGACCCCTTAACTCAGGTTGCATGCGGGGATGCTGCTATCGTCGATCGCGCCGTAAAAGCCGCGCGGGATGGGTTCGGGGCCTGGCGAGCGATGCCGGGGCGAGACCGGGCCCGCTATCTGGAACGGATTGCCGACGGCCTGATGGAAAACCGAGACGTTCTGGCATCATTAGAGACTCTCGACACGGGTATTCCTCTTCGACAAACGGTCGGGCAAATCGAGCGAGCCGCGGAAAATTTTCGATTCTTTGCCGCCATGGCGACCCGCATGACCGGCGCGACCTTTCCTCACTCGCCTCATTTTCACAATTATGCTATCCGGCAGCCGATCGGCGTGGCCGGGCTTATCACTCCCTGGAATACCCCGCTCATGTTAGCCACTTGGAAGCTGGCCCCGTGTTTAGCATCCGGCAACACCGCGATTCTTAAGCCGGCGGAGTGGGCGCCCCTGACAGCCGAATGGCTTGCCCGCATCGTTCAGGACGCGGATATGCCACCCGGGGTGTTCAATGTCGTGCATGGGTTGGGCGAACCGGCTGGCGCTGCCCTAGTGGGGCACCCGGGCGTGCCGCTGATCTCCTTTACCGGAGAAACGACCACGGGGCAAGAAATTATGCGCCACGGGGCTCGGCATTTGAAGCGGTTCTCGATGGAGTTGGGCGGTAAGTCGCCTGTCATCGTGTTTGACGACGCCGATTGGGATCGGGCTCTGGACGCCACTATCTTCGGCATGTTCACGTTGAACGGAGAGCGTTGCACGGCGGGGTCCCGGGTGTTGGTGCAAGACCGTATTGCCGACCGTTTTGAAGAAGCGCTCATTAGGCGGATACGGCGAATCGTCGTAGGAGACCCATTTGAGGTGCAAACGGAACTCGGCCCGTTAATTCATCCGGACCACTGGCAACGGGTTAAAAGCTACCTTGACCTAGCGGACCGTGAGGGATTCCACGTCGCGGTTGGCGGTAGTAGGCCTGACGGGTTTTCCCGTGGAAACTATTTGCAAGCCACGCTATTGACTGGAGTTACTCCGGAGATGCGGGTCCACCGAGAAGAAATTTTTGGGCCAGTCCTGACGCTTTTGCGATTTGACACCGAAGAGGACGCGCTACGTATGGCCAACGGCGTATGTTATGGCTTGGCGGCGTATATCTGGACGCAGGATTTAGCGAGGGCCACGCGGATGGCGGAGGCTGTGGAATCCGGCATGGTTTGGTTGAACTCGCAAAATGTTCGGGATTTGCGGACGCCCTTTGGCGGGTCCAAGTGGAGTGGCATCGGGCGCGAGGGAGGCGACTATAGCTTTGATTTTTATACCGAATGGAAAACTGTTCACCTGGCCTTGGGTACGCACAAAATTCCGCGGGTTGGCGTGTAATTCTGTTTTCCATAACACCAAGTAAGGGGGAGTCGTGATGGGAATTCGTACTGGGCGGAAATATCTCACCGATTTGGACCGCATGTCCCGAGACCTATGGATTGATGGGGAACCCGTCCAAGGGAAAATCACCGAACATCCGGCATTTCGCCGAATTGCGGTCCGTGGCGCATCTTTATGACATGCAGCATGATCCGCATATAACCACGGAGATGACTTATCCGTCGCCCTCCACTGGCGAGCCGGTGGGCCTTTCGTTCTTACAGCCGCATACCCAAGAGGACCTGGTTCGGCGGCGTGTGATGATGCAGCACTGGGCGCGTTATGCTCATGGGATGATGGGACGGGCTCCCGATTACCTTAACAGTGAATTAATGGCGATTGCCGCTGCGGCCCCATTTTTTGGCGCGGAAGACGTGCGCTACGGCGACAATATTCGACGGTATTACGAATACGTGCGCGAACACGATTTGTGCCTGACGCATACGTTGATTCTCCCCCAGGCGAATCGCGCGGTATCTGCCGCCCGCCAGGCCGATCCGTATCTTGCTGCCCGCGTGGTGGAAAAGACATCGGAGGGGATTATTATTCGCGGGGCGCGCATGCTAGCGACCCTCCCATTGGCTGATGAAATTCTCGTGTTTCCCTCAACCGTTGTACGCAACACGGAAGATGATCGACCCTATGCGTTCGCTTTTGCCTTGCCACTATCGACTCCGGGACTACGTCTCATTTGTCGTGAGACGTTCGACTACGGACGCTCGCACTTTGACCATCCCTTGGGGTCGCGGTTTGAAGAAATGGATGCCGTGGTGGTATTTCACGACGTTTTGGTGCCGTGGGATCGGGTCTTCCTGCTTGAGGACGCGGATCGATGCAATCGGCTTTACGCGGAGACGGACGCGACGGTCCACATGACGCATCAAGTGGTGGTGAAAAACATCGCGAAAGCCGAGTTTATTCTCGGTGTGACCAGTCTCATTGTTGACACCATTGGCATTGAACAGTTTCAGCATGTACAGGAGAAAGTCGCGGAAGTCATTATCGCGCTGGAAACCATGAAAGCGTTTTTGGCGGCCAGCGAAGCGAACGCCAAGCTGAATCAATGGGGCATCATGACCCCGGACTGGACGCCTTTAAACATTGCTCGGAACACGTTTCCCAAGGTCTATCCCAGGCTTACGGAAATTGTGCAGCAACTGGCTGCAGGGGGGCTCATGGCCATTCCCACAGAAAAAGACTTTCAAAACTCGGATTTGAGACCCGATATCGATCGATTCTTTCAAGCCCGGAATACGACCGCTTTCGATCGCACGCGGCTCTTTCGACTGGCGTGGGATGCGAGCGTGTCAACTTTTGGCAACCGACAAGTGCTATATGAACGCTTCTTTTTTGGGGATCCGGTCAGAATGGCTGGGGCATTGTACATGAGTTACGACAAGGAGCCTGCAAAGCGTCTGATCCGGGAGTTTTTGAGCGAGACGCCGGATCCCTTGAACGAGGAGGGGTAAGATGGGGAAGAAAGAGTTCAACGTGTTACGGACACATCATATCGAATATCTCGTGACCGACTTAAGGCGCGCCGAGGCATTTTATGTGGACGGCGTTGGGTTCACCGTAACCGAGCGAGATTCGGGCCACCTCTATTTACGCGGCATCGAAGACCGCACCCACCACAATTTGGTATTGCGTCAGGCTTCTCGACCAGGCGTGGCTCACGTGGGATTCCGTGTCTCGTGCGAGGACGATTTGGACCGGATTCAGCGCCATCTGGACGAAAGTGGCGTCCACACCCACTGGGACACCGGAGTTGAACGCGCCGTGGGTCGTGTGCTGCGAGCCGTTGACCCGTTTGGCTTTCCGATCGAATTCTTTTACGAGGTTGGCCATGTTCCGTGGATGTTGCAGCGATTTGAACACCACAACGGTGCCGAAGTCTTGCGGATTGACCACGTAAACTACATCAGTCCGCGCATTCAGGACGCAGCCGATTGGTATCAACAGCACTTGGGGTTTCGCCTCAGCGAGTATACCGTGAGCGTAGACCAGGGGCGCGACCGCATCTGGGGTGCGTGGCTGCACCGCAAGCAAACGTCGCATGATTTGGCGATAGCCAATGGGCGAGGCCCCCGATTTCACCACGCGTCCTTTATTGCGGCGTCGAAGGATCGCGTTTTGGCGGTGGCGGATCGGCTGGCGGCCATGGGATACGTCGACAACATTGAGCGCGGTCCCGGCCGTCATGGGACGACCAATGCGTTCTTCCTCTATTTGCGGGATCCCGATGGTAATCGTATTGAACTATTTACCGGAGACTATTTGTTGGCCGACCCGGATTGGGAGCCCATCCGGTGGGATCTTGAGGATCCCCAGCGGCAAACATTTTGGGGGGCGCCTGCACCCCGGCGGTGGTTCGATGAATCGATGGTGGCCTTTGACTGGGAGGGCAATCCGCTACCCACGACGGATCCAGCCCTGCCCGATCGCCCCATAATAGTGGAGTAGGGGTGGGTGGTTTTGGGGAAGGGAG